>JBKECM010000174.1:0-27227 GCA_047974615.1 Lachnospirales bacterium | reverse complement strand
GAAAAACTCCCAAATATTTTTTTCTATCCTTTATCAGCACCCTCGCTAGGAGAAGCTGACGCAGAAATTTTGAAAATTTATAGAAAATTAAAAATAATGGGGTTTTTAGAGGTTGCCTTATGTAAACTGCTACATTATTCATAATAAAAGCTTTACATTTAGGGTTTAAAATGATATAATCAATTTGTTTTGAACCTTAAGGAGGAAACATATGAATAAGAAATTTTTGGGTGATATAGGTTTGCTTTTTGTAACCATTGTATGGGGTACAGGTTTTGTTGCAACTGAAATAGCCTTAGATAGTGCAACAACCTTACAAACTATGACTTTACGTTTTTTAATGGCAAGTTGTTTGCTAGCTATACTATATCATAAATCTTTTAAACGATTAAATAAATCAATTTTAATAAAAGGAATAACTCTTGGAGTTTTCTTGTTTTTGGCTTTTTACTTCCAAACTGAAGGGTTAGTCTACACAACACCTACTAAAAACGCTTTTATAACAACTACAAATATAGTTTTTGTACCCTTTATAAGTTTCTTTCTTTTTAAAGGTAAAATAGATAAATTTAGTATTATTGGTGCATTACTAGCTTTTTGTGGAGTATCTTTACTTACTATTGATTTTACTGGACTTGGTGGCTCAGGTTTTAACTATGGCGACTTTTTAACATTACTTTGTGCCATTACCTTCGCTATGCAAATTATACTTACAAGTCGTTACTCAAAAGATACAAAAGAGCCTATTTTACTTACAATAATACAACTTTCAACTTGTACAATAATTAGCTTACTTGCTTTAATATTCTTTGAAGGTATAAGTGTTACAAATATAACTACAAACAGTATGTTTGCTATAGTATACCTAGCTTTATTTAGTACTGCACTTGGTTTTTGTATGCAAACAGTATGCCAAATGTTAACTACAGAAACAAAAGCAGTAATAGTAATGAGCTTTGAAGCAGTTTTTGGTGCTTTTTTCTCAGTTTTATTATTAGGGGAAGTTTTAACACCACAAATGCTACTTGGTGCAGGGATTATGTTTATAGCCGTTATGGTGTCCCAAATACCCGATTTTGACTTTAAACCTAAAAAGGCTAAATCAAATATATAAATATTTATTTAAGAAAATGTTTTATTACCAAAACATTTTCTTTTTTTGTATAAATATACAAAAAAAATACATTAAATTTATTAATAATTAACAAAAATTTTGTTTTTTAACTTAAAATATTTACTTATACTTTTTTTTACTGTATAATTTATTTATGATAGTATTATAAATTTTAATATTATCAAATTTCATTAAAAAATAATTAATAAAAGAAAGGGGGCACAGCTTATGAAAAATAAAAATTACTGACGTTGATTATCAAAAAATGCACTAGGTTGTGCTTACCTTTTAATAGAAAATAAATATTAATTTTATAAATAACAATAACATATATTTATCAAAAATTTTTTGCCTTTCTATTAAAAGTATTGAAAATATTTTTAATATGAGCTTTACCTAGAGAAGCTCAAAGCAAGGGGATATTATGAAAATTAAAAAAGAAAATTTACCGATTTACATTGGCTTTATTGTTTTTGCGATTTTAGCCTTATTTTTGATGTTACAAGGCAATCCAAAGAATATGGGTATTTGTACAGCTTGTTTTATACGTGATACAGCTGGTGCCTTAGGTTTACATTCTGCTGCTGCAGTACAATATTTTAGACCAGAAGTTTTTGGCTTTATTATAGGTGCTTTTATTTTATCTATGATAAAAAAAGACTTTAAATCAACAGGTACAAGTAACTATGCAACAAACTTTATCTTAGGTTTCATAATGATGATAGGTTCACTTATTTTCTTAGGTTGTCCTTTACGTATGACTTTAAGACTTGGTGCTGGTGACTTAAATGCTCTTGTTGGATTTTTTGGTTTTGTTGGTGGTGTAGGTGTTGGTTCACTATTTGTGAAAAAAGGCTACAGCTTATCAAAACAAGTAGAAAGTGCTCCATCTGAAAAATATGCTACTATATCTATAGTTATTATTTTAACTTTAGTTGCACTTCTTATACCTGCTGCTTTTTTAGCATCAACAGAAGGTCCAGGTTCAATGCATGCACCATTTATAGTTTCACTTGTAGTAGCTATAATTATAGGTGCTATGGCTTATCAAACTAAAATATGTTTCAGTGGTACATTTAAAAATGTATTTTTATTTAAAGATTACACATATCTAATAGGCTATGCATTATTTTTAATAGTTTTAGTTATTGGTAATATGGCTATAGGTAACTTTCATTTATCTTTTGCAGACCAACCAGTAGCACATACAGATAGTTTTTATAACTTCGGTGGTTTATTCTTAGTAGGATTTTCATCTGTTCTTGCTTTAGGTTGCCCTCTCCGTCAGTGCATAAAAGCAGGCACTGGTAATACAGATGCTTTTATGGTTATACTTGGTTTATTTATGGGTGCAGCATTTGCTCACAACTTTAGCACAGCCTCAAGTGGTACTGGTGTAGGTGCAAATGGTCCTATAGCGTTTTGGATAAGTTTAGTAGTTTTATTTATTATAGCATTTTTAAATTTAAAGAAAAAGGAGAACTAATTTTGTCGAATATAATCATAACTTTTCTATCCCATTATGACGCAGTAAATTTTCTAGGCGAAAATAAAGAAAACTATGATAATATTAAAATTTCTCCAGTTCCACGTCAAATAAGTTCATCTTGTGGCTCTTGTATTATGCTAGAGGGTAATCTTATAGATATAGATTTAAAAAGTATAGACTCAAGTGAATATCTATATGAAATTATAGATAACAAATATATAAAGGTGGCAGAAAATGAATAAAATTTATTTCGATAATAGCAGTACTTCTTTTCCAAAAGCAACAGGCATTGGAAAAACCGTAGGTGACTTTATAGATAACGAAGGATTAAATATTAATCGTGGTCTTTATGAAGATAGCTACAGTACTACCTCAAAGGTTATCGAAACAAGAAAACTTCTTGCCAAACTTTTTAACGCAAAAAACTACAAAAATGTAATTTTTACTTCTGGTATAACACAAGCTTTAAACTTATGCATAGCTGGTATTTTAGAAGCTGATGATGAAGTAATAACGTCAAATATGGAGCACAACGCCATAATTAGACCACTTCATTATTGTAATCATTTAAAAACCTCCTTTTTAGATGTTACACAAAAATGCGAAAATTATGTACAAGATTTAGAACTTTTAATCACAAGTAAAACAAAAATGATTATTTTAAATCACGTATCAAACGTGAATGGAAATACAATAGATTTATACGCTATAGGTAAAATAGCAAAAAAACACGATATTCTTTTTGCAGTTGATACAGCACAAAGTGCAGGTAAAATACCTATAGATATGCAAGCTTTTAATATAGACGTTCTATGTTTTACAGGACACAAGTCACTACTTGGCCCTCAAGGAATAGGTGGCTTCATCTTAAGCGAAAAAGCAAAAGAACTTATGAAACCTGTAAATGTGGGAGGAAGTGGTATAAAGTCGGACGAATTAGATATGCCTAATATATTACCAGAACGATTTGAAGCTGGTACATTAAATTTACCGGGTATAATTGGACTTAATCATTCCTTAAAATTTATAGAAAAAGAATCTATGGAAAAAATTAAAAACCATTGTAATAACTTAGGTGATTATTTTTTAAAGAGTATATCTCAATTAGAAGGCATTGAATTTTTTCACCCCATTGAAAAAAACAATGATAGATCACTTATTAGTATTAACCTCAAAAATATTGATAATGCTCAAGTATCCTCCATACTCGACACTAATAATATAATGGTACGTTGTGGCTTACATTGTAGCTTTATGGCACACAAAAGTATTGGTTCCTATCCTCAAGGAACTATACGATTTTCTTTTGGGTACTTTAACACCTTTGAAGAAGTGGATAAATGTATTGTAGCTATAACTGAAATATTAAATGATAATAATTTACCTTGTTTTTAAAACTCATACTCTATCCCTCATATAAAGTATGACAACATTCCTAAAAAATAAAAAGGCAACGTTGCATTTTGCAACGTTGCCATATTTATTTATCTAAGTTATTAAAATTTCTATAGTTTAATGGTGAAACACCAATCTTTTGTTTAAAAGTATAGCAAAACATACTTTCTGAATTGAAACCGGTTTCAAAACATATTTCCTTAATAGATAAACCAGTATTTCTAAGTAAAAACTTTGATAAGTCTAATCTCATTGTCATAATATATTGATGTGGTGATAGTGCAGTCTTTTTCTTAAACAAACGTGTGAAATAATAAGGGCTTAAATTCACATAAGATGATATATCTTCTAAAGTAAGTTTTTCAGTCAAATGCTCACGAATATATGTTATAGCAAGCTCAACAAGGTTTTCATTACTATATTTTTCGCTTTTTTTATCCTCATTCATAGCCATAATATCTGTCAAAAGGTCGCATATGTATTTTGATATCAAGTACTCTTTTACAACCATATTATTTTCAAATATATCATATATTTTATTAAATTTTTTCAAAAAAGTCAAACTATCATATACATTAAGTATATTACCATATTTCTTTGTAATAATGTCAAAATATTCTCGTGCTACCGGTCCATTAAAGTGTATCCATTTTGTTTCCCAGTTTGTAATCGAAGAATATAGATGAAATTCTCCACAGTCTAAAATAGCTATTTGATTTTCATATAAAATACAATCTTTGTCCTTTAGATTAAGTTCACATTTTCCTTTTTCTATATACATAATTAAAAAACTATCATCATTACGACGTTTAAGTTTATAATTTGTATCGTATTTAAAGTCACCTATAGATACTACATAAAAAAACGATTTTTTACCTTGTATTGTTGGTGAATAAACAAAGTATTCAGAAGTATTTAAAACACCTTTTTCCTTGGATTTCAATGGAACAGCCACCTCTTTTCCTTTCCTTTGGACTAAGTATACTATTTAATCAAACCAAAGTCAACAAAACCTTGTTATTATTGCAGAAAAAATCTATGAAAACAAAAAATATTATTATTTTTAACAAAAAAATTTCATAATTAAGATTAATTTTGTATATTTTTATATTTATGAGCAAGTTTTCTAAATTATATAGCAATTTTAAATAGTGATAAAAATATCAAATTAATTTAAAATTATAATATAAATATTTAATTTTTAATTATAAAAAAAAGGAGTATCTTATGAATAACCTTTTAGAATTTAAAAATATATCAAAATTTTTTCCTGGTGTTAAAGCTTTAGATAATATAAGCTTTAAAGCATATGGTGGTGAAGTCTTAGCTTTTCTTGGAGAAAATGGAGCTGGTAAATCTACACTTTTAAAAACCTTAAATGGAGATTATAAACCTGATCAAGGTGAGTACTTATTGAATGGCGAAGTAAAATATTTTAAAGCACCTACAGAAGCAATAGACGAAGGTATAAGTGTCATATATCAAGAACGTCAAATATTACTAGAACTTTCTGTAGCTGAAAATATATTTTTAGGAAGAATGCCTAGTAAATTTTTAGGTATTATTGATACAGCAAAAGCTAACGATATGGCAAGAGAAGTTATAAACAGTTTTGGTTTACAAATAGACCCAGAAACAAAAGTAAAAGACTTAAACGTAGCTTATCAACAGATGGTAGAGATTATGAAAGCCTACAGTCGTGATAATCTAAAAGTAATATGCTTTGATGAGCCTACAGCAAGTTTAAGCGACTCAGAAATAGAAAGTCTTTTTAATATAATAAAAAAACTTAAATCTGAAGGAAAAGTTATTATATATGTAACTCATAGAATGAACGAAATTAAAACTATATCTGATAAAGTTGCGATTTTTAAAGACGGTTGCTATATAGACACCTTAGATTCAAAAACTGCAAATGAAGATACTTTAATAGAAATGATGTCAGGTCGTAACTTAGGGGATATATTTGGTAGCCTTGAAAGAAATAGTAACATTGGAGATATTCTTTTAGAGGTAAAAAATCTTTCTTCTGACTATGTTAAGCCTTGTTCTTTCACTTTACGAAAAGGTGAGGTTCTCGGTTTTTCTGGTTTAGTTGGTGCAGGACGTACAGAACTTATGCGTGCTATTATTGGAGCCGACAAAATTCGCTCAGGTGAAATATATCTTGAAGGTAAAAAAATAGTTAATAAATCCCCAAAAGAAGCCTCTAACAACGATATCGTTTTAGTACCAGAAGATAGAAAACTACAAGGAATATTGTCAAATCTAAATGTAAAAGATAATATTAATATTTCTATGCTTGATAAAAACTCTAACTCTTTCGGAGTTGTTAATACAAAAAAAGAAGATGAAATAGCTAAAAAAGGTATAGAAGACTTTAAAATTAAAACTCCAACCTATGATAAAAAAATCATAGAACTATCCGGTGGCAATCAACAAAAATGTATAGTAGCAAGATGGCTTACAACAGAACCAAAAGTTTTGATTTTAGATGAGCCTACAAAAGGTATTGATATCGGTGCAAAGTCAGAGTTTTACAATATGATATGTAATTTTGCTAAAAAAGGTCTAGGTGTAATTCTTGTTTCCTCTGAACTTACAGAAGTTATAGGTCTTTCAGATAGAATTTTGGTTATGAAATCCCTTGAAATAGTTGGGGAAATAGCAAGAGAAGATGCCAATGAAACAAATGTTTTAAAACTTGGTATGTTAGGAGGATCAACTGGTGAATAGTAAAAAAAATTTTTTAAGTAAAATAGAAGGTGACAAACTAGTATTAATGGGTGCGATTTTAGGAGTTTTCGTACTTTTCGGATCTCTAAACTCTAACTTCTTAACAACAACAAATATAGTCAACCTCTTAGTTGCCTCATCTTTAGTAGGGCTTGTATCTATAGGTCATACATATTTGATTATTGCAGGTCAAAATGACTTGTCACCGGGTTCTTTAGCTGCCTTATCTGGTGTTCTTGCTGCACTTTTTGTAAGCTTTGGATTTCCTCTAATTGTAGCTATAATACTAACTTTAGGCGTTTGTATAATCGTAGGTTGTTTTAATGCTTTTATGGTTAATAAAATAAAAATAGAAGCTTTTATTGCAACTCTTGTTACACAGTCAATAGTAAGAGGTTTTGCATACATAGTTTGTGATGGTAAACCTGTTGCAATAAGCAACAGTGCTTTTATTGAATTAGGTAAAGCAAGATTTTTGAATCTACCTGTTACAGTTTGGATAACTATTATTTCTTTTCTAGTTTTTGGTTTTATTTTAGCAAAAACTAAATTTGGTAGAAGTATTTATGCTATAGGTGGTAATAAAGATGCTGCTCGTTTAGCAGGTTTAAATCCGAAAAAAGTTACATTAATATCTTTTATATTAATGGGAGTACTTTGTGGTATTGGTGGTATAATTTTTGCAGCAAGAATGCACTCAGGTCAACCTGCTTCAGGTGTAAACTTAGAGTTTGACGCAATAACTGCTGTAATATTAGGTGGAGTTTCTTTTACAGGTGGTGTAGGTACTATGTTAGGTACTGCACTCGGCGTAATTCTTATACAAGCATTTAATATGGGCTTAACTATGGTTAATGTACCATCATTTTGGCAATATGTAGCTCGTGGTTGTTTATTGCTTTTTGCCTTAACACTAGACTACTTACGTAAAAAGAATAGAGAAAAGAAACTACTTGAAGCAAGTAAAAAGAATTTGTAGTTTATCTACATTATTTGAGAGAAAGAAAAAGCTAAAATTTCAAAAATACCTAACTTTTTCTTTCACTCTCACATTACCCTATTGTGTTTTTAAAAAAGGAGAGAATTTATGAAGAAATTATTGTCTTTTTCAGTAGCTTTAGCTATGGGTCTTACTATGTTAACTAGTTGTTCAAGTGGCACAGATACTGCAACTCAACCAGAAGACACTAATACAGAAACTACTGATACTACTGAAACAACAGAAGGAACAAATAGTGATTTAGTAGTTTATGGTATTTACAAAGCCGGAGATCAAACTTGGTTTATTGATGAAGGTGCAGCAGCACAAAAAGCAGTTGAAGACGCTGGTGGAACATTTATTTTTGTAGATGCAAAAATGAATCCTGAAGAATATTTAAAAGCTATTGATAACGCTATAGCAAACAATGCGTCTGGGGTAGTAACTTGTATACCAGACCAAACAATGTCAGAAGCAGTAATTGACAAACTAACAGAAGCAAATATCCCTGTTGTAGCAGCCGATGATGCTTTACAAGATGCAGAAGGCAACAAGCTTGCTCCTTGGGTAGGTATCAATGGATATGTAATAGGTGAAGCAAATGGTGAATGGCTAGGAAACTATGCTCTTGACAACGATTTAGTTGGCAAAGATGAAGTAGGCTTATTGTTAATGACTATGGATACAGTTTCAAGTTGTGTACCTCGTGTTGACGGTGAATATGATAAATTTACAGAACTTGTACCAGAGTTTGACACAGAAAAAATCTTTAGAGCAGACTATGACGGTACAACTGATAAAGGTAATACAGCTGCAACAGCTGTAATTACAGCACACCCAGAAATAACTACTTGGTTAGTTACAGGTGCAAATGAAGAAGGTATTATAGGTGCAGCTCGTGCTTTAGAAAGTGCTGGTCTTGATGAAGATGCAGTTTGTGTTGCTTTAGGTGCTTATATGGCAAAAGATGAATTCAAAAAAGAAGATGGAAGCCCTGTAAAAGCTAGTGCATACTTTTCTTCTGACTCTGTAGGTGCAGGCTCAGTTGAAGTGTTACTTGAAATTATTAATGGTAACGAAGTACCTCTTGAAACAGCTGTAGATGCAGTAATAGTTACTCCAGAAAACTATGTTGAAGTTATGGGTAAAGCTGCAGAATAAATCTTTATTTAAAACAATTTTTGCAAATGGCATCAATGCAATTATGCTATGATTTGTGTAACAAATCTAAGACACCTAAAAATGCAACCGTTTTAAGTGTATTTTTAGACGTTACCAAGTTGTAATTTTAAAATAATAAAAGGTTAATATTAAAGGAATAAGCTAAATGAAAGTATATTTAAATCTTTCATTTAGCAAACCTTTATTAGCCTTTTTTTATACAAATTTTTACTATAGAATCTTTGCAAAATGCAATTAGCATCGTTGCAAAATTCAAGAAGTGGCACATTTTCTAAGAAAGGCTAAAATTTGAATTTTATTCTCAGTAATTTTACCTTTGGAAACGACCAAACTCCTTACATTTCCACGTACTTATTAACCATTCATTATTACAAATAAAAGTGCGTATTTTTATTGCCCTATGTTTATGAGAAAGTTAGGTGATGTATTTGTATATAAAGCTTCAATCTAAAGATATAATTTTGAAACTTTTACCAAAAGGTGCAACAATATATGAGCTTCAAACAAAAAACAAAAATGGTATTTTTAAAAATATTGTACTTACCCATAAAAATATAGAACAATACAATGTAAACAATGAAGGTTACTTTGGTGCAACTTGTGGTAGATTTGCAGGAAGAATAGAAAAAGGCAGTTTTACAATAGGAAAAACCCTATATGAACTAACAAAAAATGAAAATCAAAACACAACTTTGCATGGAGGTAACAAAAGTTTAAGTAATGTTTTATGGGACTATACCATTACCGAAAAAGAAAATAAATCTATTTGTATGTTTGAATATACTTCAAAGGATTTGGAAGAAGGGTTTCCGGGTAATGTAAAACTTAAAGTAGAATATATTCTAGAAAATAATACTTTAACTATAAATTATTATGGTACAACCGATAAAAAAACTTATCTTAATCTTACAAACCACAGTTATTTTAACCTATCTGATGAGGACGATAGAATATATAATCACTACTTAAAACTTAATGCAGATTACTTCTTAGACCTAAATGAAAACTTAGTTCCAAAAAATATTATTTCTGTACAAAACACTGATTTTGACTATAGAACATTAAGACAAATAGGCAACTTAAAAGAACAAAAAGACATAAATATTAAGGATTCCCTTGGTATAAATCACCCCTTTAAACTAAAGGAAGATAACATTGACTATGACCTATTTCTTGAAGATAAAAAAAGTGGCAGAACTTTAAAGATTAAAACAACATACCCCTTTATAGTTCTTTATACATATAACTACCCAACAAATACAGAATTATTAAATAGAGCAAATAAAAAACATTCTGCAATAGCTATAGAACCACAATATCCACCAAACGCTGTTAATGACAATAGATTTAATTTAAAACTAACAGACATTGAAAATCCATATTTTCATAATATTACATATATATTTAGTTAAGAAAGGAATATAACTATGAACGCAACAATACGTATAGAAAAAGTTGTTATACCAACTTATGAAATAGGCGAAGAAGACAAAAACCCTATGTTTATGGAAAAACGAGTTTATCAAGGCAGTAGTGGTAAAGTATATCCTCATACAGTACGAGAAAAAGTAAGTGATGTAAAATGTGATAAAGAATATACTGCTATTTTTATGGAAAATGATTATATAGAAGTTATGGTACTTCCTGAAATAGGTGGCCGTATACAAAGATTATATGATAAAACGAACAATTATGATGCAGTTTATTATAACGAAGTAATTAAACCAGCCTTAGTAGGGCTTGCAGGTCCCTGGATTTCAGGAGGTATAGAGTTTAACTGGCCACAACATCACAGACCCTCAACATACGACCCAGTTCCGTTTAAGGTACAAGAAAACTCTGATGGAAGTGTAACTACCTTCGTTGGAGAAGTTGAAAAAATGTTCCATACAAGTGTTTTAGTTAAGTTTACAGTTTATCCAGATAAGGCATACCTTGAAGTAGACGGTACTTTATATAATGGAACAGAAAGAACTCAAACTTTTTTATGGTGGGCAAATCCAGCTGTAGCAGTAAATGATTACACACAATCTATTTTCCCACCTGACGTAAATGCAGTAATGGATCATGGTAAACGTGATGTTTCAAAGTTCCCTATCGCTGACGGAATATATTATAAAATGGATTATTCCCCGGGTACTGACATATCTTGTTATAAAAACATTCCTGTACCAACATCATATATGGCTTATCACTCAGATTATGACTTTATAGGAAACTATGACCATAGTAAAAAAGCAGGTCTGCTCCATATAGCTGATCACCACATTTCACCGGGTAAAAAACAATGGACATGGGGAAATGGAGATTTTGGAAAAGCTTGGGATAGAAACCTTACCGACGAAAACGGTCCATATATTGAGCTTATGACAGGTATGTTTACTGATAATCAACCTGACTTTACTTTTATAGCACCTTATGAAGAAAAAAAGTTCGTGCAATATTTTATGCCTTACAAAGAAGTAGGTGCAGTAAAAAATGCTACATTAAATATTTCTATTAACCTTGAAATAGTAAAGACTAAAGCACATATTAGTGCTTACTCACCTATAACTTTAGAAAATGTAACTTTAAAACTATATGACAATATAAACACATATTTTGACAAAGTTACTACTATATCACCACTTTTACCTTTTACAGCTACAGTAAATATCGAAAATAAAGACGAAATAACTTTTTCTATTTATGATGAAAAGGGTAATGAAATAATAAGTTATACTCCAAAAGAAAAAAATAAAACTAATATACCTATACCACAACCAGCAGAAGAAGCAAAAGCCCCAAAAGATATAACTTCTTTAGAAGAATTATATTTAACTGCTCTTCACCTTGAACAGTATAGACACGCAACATATAACCCAGTAGATTATTATTTAGAAGGCTTAAGTAGAGATAATACTGATATAAGATTAAACCTTGGATATGGTAAACTTTTATATAAAAATGGGGAATTCCAAAAAAGTGAAAAATATTTCAAAAAAGCTATTAAAAAATCTACGTGGAAAAATCCAAACCCTTATGATAGTGAACCCTATTATTTTTTAGGATTATCCTTAGAAGCACAATCAAAATACGACGAAGCCTTTAGTTCTTACTATAAATCTATATGGTCCGATTACTTAAAAGATAAAAGCTTTTATCGTATGGCACTTATTTCTTTAAGAAAAGGTAATATCTCTTTAGCAAAGGAATTTTGTGAACTATCTCTTGATAAAAACAGGAAAAATATAAAAGCATTAAATTTAATGGCACATATAGAAAGTCTTTTAGGTAACGCAAAAACTGCCTTACAAATATGTGACTATACAAATAATATTAATCCTCTTGATATTGGTTCACTTTTTGAAAAATATTGTATAACCTTAGAGGATAATATTTTAAATGAAATAAGAGAACTTTCATTAAATGACCCTCATTTTTTCATAGATAGTGCTTTAATATATATCGAAAGTAATTCTATGAAAAAAGCAGTTGACTTACTTAACATATGCACAAAACCAGACGATATGCTAAACTTTTATTTAGCCTATTGTACAGATGATGTAACATATCTTAAAAAAACAAATGAAAATAAAGAATTTTTTGGCTTTACAAATCGCTTATTAGATATTAATATATTAAACAAGCTTTCAACTCTAAATGAAAAAAGTGATAAAGTTTCATATTACTTAGGAAACATATATTACGATAGAGGACGATATGATGAGGCAGCACTTGAATGGGAAAAGGCAATAAAAATAAACCCAGTTTTCCCTACAACTTATAGAAATCTCGCCCTATATTATTATAATAAAAAGAAAGATTTTATTAAAGCAAAATTTTCACTTGAAACAGCTTTTGAAAAAAACAAAAAAGATAGTAGAGTATTTTTTGAGCTTGATCAACTGTATAAGATATTAAATTATTCTGTAGAAGAAAGACTTTCCATAATGGAAAATAATATTTCTTTGGTAAAAGAACGTGATGACCTTTATACAGAGTATATCACATTATTAAACTGTACTGGCAATAGTCAAAAAGCTCTTAAATCAATAGAAAATCATATTTTCCACCCTTGGGAAGGTGGCGAAGGTAAAATAACTGCTCAATATAAAAACGCACTTATAGATTTAAGCAAAACTTCTAGTGTAAAAGAAGAACTTTTACTTAAAGCCCTATATTATCCACATAATCTAGGAGAGGGTAAACTATATGGAACAATGGATAATGACATATATTATCTTCTAGGTAAAGCCACAGGTAATAAAGAATATTATGAAAAAGCAATACTTGGTTCAGATAATCTAGGAAATGCCCTATACTATAATGATCAGCCACCAGAAATGTTCTACTACAAAGCTTTAGCCTATAGAGAACTTGGTAAAGAATCCATAGCAACTAATATGTTTAAAACATTAGTATCCTATGGAAATGATCATAAAAAAGATGATTTAAAAATAGATTATTTTGCAGTTTCCCTACCAGACTTTTTGATTTTTGAAGCAGACTTAAATAACATAAACTACATAAATTGCTCTTACCTTTCAGCTTTAGGTCTTATAGGTCTTGGCTTAGAAGATGAGGCTAAAGAAATAGTTGCAGACGCCCATAATAAGAACAAATCTCATATTGGTATATTACAACTTATAAAACTTTTAAGCCTATAAAAACCACTAAAAAATGACAATTAAACTTCAAAAGTTTAATTGTCATTTTAAAATTTATTGCTCTACATAATTTATAATCTTTAAAGGTTTGCTACCATCAACAGAAATATATCCATCATTTATTACAGTTATAACAGGTTCAAAATCCGTATATTCATCACCATTTTCATAATCACCTGATGGTTGAGTTACGTATACTTCCCATGTATTATAGTTGCTATCGGCATTAATTTGATTATAAAAATTTGCTGAACTGTCATTATCAATAATATTACCCGCATTATTAACAACACCTTCTAAAATTGTATTATCTGCAACAAAATCTAATATAGCCAAGCCAGTCTGTTCTGGACTATATATTGCTATATCTTGAATCCCACTTAAGGAATTACTTGTCCAAGCACCTTCTAAAAATTTCCCACGTACGTTATCATAATAACCCATAGTTCCAGCAGTTGTAGCGAAATACATACTGCCACATAATACATAAAATTTAGAATCCAACATACTATTTACATTTTCTTCAAAAGGATACACGTACTCATTAAAGCTTGGACTATTATTATCTCTATAATAAAAATATCCTTCGAGATTCATAAGATACGGCATATTCCCCTGTATAAAATATACACCTTCAATATTGTTAGCTCTTAAGTCAACTGTTGCAGCCTGTAATGCTAAGTTTACTGAATGAAAATCAGCTACTCTTTTAGCATCACGTGATTCTTCTATATATTTTGTAACTCTAGGCACAGCAAGTGCTGCAAGTATTATAATTATTGCTATAACAACAATAAGCTCAACTAGAGTGAAAGCTTTTCTTTTTTTCTGTATTTTAAAATTCATATGCTATCTTCCTTTTATGTTATATGTTTTTTATGATAATTATTATTTTAATATATGTCCTCATTACAAAGAAAATGATATATTTTATATATCGTCATATTTAGTATAATTTATTAATACTTTTTTAATAATTTTTTTATTTGTCAACTTTTTTTCAAAAGTAACATAAAAAGTTAGCTGCTTATTCTTATGAATAAGTAGCTAACTTTTCTATACTTTATAAATAATTAATAGTTTTTAGATACACTATAGTCATCGTCGCTTTTTACCATAGCAACAGATTTTTTAGCTTTTATAGCACCTATATCATAGGTTGCATCAACAACGTGCCATTCACCGTCATAGTATATTTCATTCCACGCATGGTAAGTTGAAACATTCGGTGTATATCCCATAACCAACTTAGTAGGTATATCGTTACTTCTTAAAACACCAGCTATTAAAGATGATATATCATAACAAATTCCTTTTTTGTTATTGTATGTGTTATCAAGAACAGGCAAGTAGTTTGTAGCAGTAGCTAAAGATTTAGCTTTATCATAATCATAGGAAAGTTCCTCCACTACATAGTCATAAAGTAATGAAGCTTTATCACTATCGGTTTTTCCTTTATCCACAACATCTGTTAATTCTTCTATAGATATCATATCCTCATCAAAATTAATAAGCTGTATAGAGTTAAGATATACGTCATTACCGATATCATCTATAGTAACACTTTTTGTTGCAGAAGCAGTATACTTATTAGCACCTACTTTTTGTAAAACTAGTATTTTATAAACTCCACTACCAAGCTGAAGTGGTAAATCTGTAGTTTCACTGTTTGTTAAAGTATAATTATACTTTTCAGTGCCATTTGATATCTGTACAACCATATCTTTGCTAGCCTTAACGCTAACATATCCTTTTGAAGCGTTTTTGATATCAATAGATGGTGCAGCTCCATAGATATCGCTCTTGTTAATGAGTAATAATGTTGTTATAAAAATAAATATAACAAAAATCCTTTTCATGTTAATTACCTCCTTTAATCCAAAAACAAAAGTCAAAGGGTACAAGACCTCCTTGACTAATAGTAGTGAATTAAAATTCAATGAGGTAACTTGGCAATCTTAGTGTTTTGCACCTTAGACCCATAGCTTTGCGTCACCATCTTTCGATGATTTTGCCGTTTCTTAACTTGTACTTTATTTTTTGTTTAAGTATAGATTTATTTACTTAATTGTACCATATTTTTTTCAATTTGTAAATACTTTTTTATAAAAATTTATATATTCAGCTAGTACCTCACTATTGAAGTACTCCTCTTATTATGATATACTATCTCTAATAAAAGGTATCATTGCAAAACGCAATTATGCCAAGTTTTGTGTAACAAAACTAAAACACCCCAAAATGCGACAGTTTCAAGGAATGGTTAAAAGTAATTTTACCTTCGGTAAAACCATTTTTATTTTTCACTAAAGTACTAGTGTGTTTAGGTAACGCCAACTGCATTGCATTTGTTTAGACTCTTCCCGATACATTATATACGAAGAAATTGGTGTGTTTTTAGGTGTTGCCAATATAAAAATATAGGTTTTGGTGGGTGAGAAATTGAGAATTACGCTATTAACTATAAATACATATGCAGATGTACAACATATCTTAGAACTCGGCAAAGCCTTAAAAGATAAAGGACACGATGTAAGTATATGTGCTGGATTATTTTTAAAGACAGCTGTAGAAGACTATGGTATGAAATATTGTAGAATGTATATAGAAATTGACAATATAGTAAAAGAATATGAAGATAGAGGCGAATTTGAATATATAAGACGAAAAAATTTTGATTTACATAAGTTTTTACGTAAAAGATTACAACGCAAGTTTGAACAACTATTAAATCATTTTTTTATTGCTTGTAAAGATGCACATATCATCATATACGATACAAATGCTTTAGGAGCTACAGATATAGCAGAATTTTTAGGTATACCAGCCGTACAAATAAGTACATTACCTAATATATATCCTATAAATGAATATCCCTTTAAAGATTATAGTAAAAAAGGATTTTTTAACAAAAGGAGCTACAAAGCTATAAAAAAACGTGAAAAAGATGTTATAGACATTGTAAATAAATTTAGAGTAAATGTTCTAGGTTTACCTAATAGAAAATCTGGTGCAAATTTTTATAAGATAAACGGTTGGGAAATTCCTATTATATATCCTTTCCCAAAAGAATTTTTAAGCGAAGTGAAATCTTTTGGGGAAAAAGTGCATATAACAGGCTTCAACAACTCAGACTTCAAAAAACCTTTAGATAAAGATATGTACTCTTTTTTAAATGCTGGAGAACCGCCTATTCTAGTAAATTTTGGTTACTTTCCTTTAGAAGATCCAGAGCTTTTTCTCGAAAAACTTATAAATGCTATGTATGAGGTAAAGTGCAGATTTATTTTTGTACTTGGTGAAACCCATATGGACTTACCAAACAATCCAGATATCTTACTTATAAGCCATACAAGAAAAGAAGGGCTTTTATCAAGATGTAAAGGCTTTATTCATTATGGAGAGTTTTTAAATATTTCTGACGGTTTTTACTATAACGTACCACAACTTTTATTACCTCAAACAACAAATCAAAAGTTTTGGGCAAAGTTTTTATATAGTCGAAACCTTACTTTTAAGCCATTACTTGAAGAAAAATCTACAACAAAAGTACTTATAGATGCTTTACGTGCTTTTGATAATGTACCTTTTAAGGAAAATCAAAGAAAAATTAATCTCTCAATAAAAGAAGAAAAGGGTATTGCAGACTCCGTAAAAGTCGTAGAAAATACAATAGTTGACTATTTAGATTATTATAAAGATAAAACACCTATTGGAATGAAACGATTAAGCCATTTTGAAATTAATCATAATGGACAACTGGTAATTAAAAAAGAAAACTAATCTTTTAAAAAATATAATTTTTAGATTTTCTTTATAAATAAATTAGTAAATACTATTTAAAGAGGTGCGAAAATGGAAATATTTTATTACTCAAGCACAGGAAATTCCCTATATGTAAGTAAATCAATAGGTCTTGATAATTGCAAATACTCACCTATTTCTGAAAAACTTAAAAATAATGATTTGTCATTTACAGATGATAAAATAGGTATAGTATTGCCTTGTCACGGCTTAACAGTACCAAAAGATGTTTTAGACTTTGTGCAAAATGTAACCTTTAATACAAACTACCTTTTTTTAATAATGGTTTATGGTGGAAGCAAAGGATTAGGTGTAAGCGAGTTAGTAAAGGTCTTAGAAAAGAAAAACATAAAAGTTAATTATGTAAATTATATAGTTATGCAAGATAATTTTTTACCTTTTTTCGAAATGGAAAAAGAATCGAAAAACTACAATGATTCTTTAGTTGAAGCGAATATTTCTATAGTAGCAAGTGATATAGCAAATGGCATAGAACGACTAATTGGTTCTAAAAGTTCAATATATCCTATACTAAAACCTATAACTTCTATTGCACGAAAATATTTAAATGGAAACTTTGATAAAGGCTTTTATTTAGATGGTATTTGCACAAGTTGTGAAGTGTGTAGCAAGGTATGTCCAAGAAACAATATTGAAGTTTTAAAGGCCGAAAAAAATATCAAGTTTAAAAGTAACTGTTCTGCCTGTCTTAGCTGTATACATAACTGCCCACAAAATATTATTCATTTGAAAAGCGAGAAATCAAGTAAACGATTTAGAAATAAAAACATAAAACTTGAAGAACTCTTAAAAAATAATAAATAATATTAATAACCTATTTTTTTCATTTAATAAAAAAAGGAACTGTATAAATTTTACAGTTTCTTTTTTATTAAATTCAAAGGTATCCTTACCAAATATTTTCTTATTCTTTATTAAAATAAAGACTTCAAAAATCTATTAAAATATGTTATAATATTTATGTATGTGCTAATAATCATAACTTATAATACTTTAGCTTATTTATAGTTATATTACCACAAAAAAATTATAAATTTTTCAAGGAGATTTCCTTTTATGTATTATATATTCATTACAATTTGCATACTATACACTTTAATGGTTAAAGTATATAGTATATTATTTCAAATATCTGGTCTTTCTAAGCAAAAATCATTATTTCAAGTTGCTTCTATTTTAACAAGTACAGGTTTTTCTACAAAAGAAAGTGAAATTGTAACAGTAGACAACACGAGAAGAAAGCTTGTTTTTTCCCTTATGATTATAGGATATATTAGCACTATAACTTTAATATCTGCTACAGTATATATGTTATTAAAAGAGTTTTCATTAACTCAATTTTTAGTGGCAGCATTATATCTTTGTTTTGCTATACTTATTATAAATACAAAATTTATGACATTTTTTATAAAGGAAATTGTATCAAAGTTTGGTAATAAGTTTTTTTATGGTGAATTAAATAATAATATTTTAGTTTTACAAGATTTTGGAAATAAAATTTTAGCAGAGATAACTATAAATGAGCTACCTTCACCTTTTAAAGAAAATTCAATAAAAGATGTGGTTCTATTTAACGAATATGATTTAAACTTATTATCAATACAAAGAAAAAATGTAACAATTACATCAGTAAATGGTGACCATATAATAAAACAAGGTGATAAACTTGTAGTTTATGGTGATATAATTAAACTTACTTACGTATTCCAAACTATGGTAAAAAACGAGTCTTTACAAAACGAAATTTAATTTTTTTATCAAAAGAATAAGTAAACTTATGCCTATCATTATCTTTTTGGTGGTATTTTAAAACTTTCGATAAATTCTTCATAACAATTTTCACAAAGCTTGAAGGAGTGTACCTCATTATCAAATTTTGAAGGATATTGCCACCTAAATGAAGATTTAAAATGGGAGTTATAATAACCATATAAATCTTTTTTTATTTCATCACCACATTTATTACAAAAAGGCGAACCTATATTTTTAAATTTTATTTTAATTTTTTTAAGTTCTCTCATATTTATCCACCTACACAAGTTTTCTGCTATAAAAAAAGTAAAAATTATTACTCATTTTACTTTTGTAGTATATACTAAAAAAATATATATAACAACATTATTATACAACATATCACTTAAAATTATTCTTATTTTATTGGAGGAAATATGCAATTAAAAATTGATGCACACGTACATACAATTTCAAGTGGACACGCTTATTCCACTATAAACGATTATATTTTGCAAAGTAAAAAAATAGGACTAGAAGGAATTGCCATAACGGACCATGCACCAAATATGCCGGGTTCTTGTGGTATTTTTCATTTTAATAATTTGCATATATTACCGAAATTTGTAGAAGGTGTACGTATATATACAGGTATCGAAGCAAATATTTTATCTTCTGATGGTGATATTGATGCCACAAGCTACACTTTACAAAAACTAGATATACGAATAGCAAGCCTTCACGATGTTTTAGCAAAAATAGACGGTGTTGAAAATGTAACAAAAGCCTATGTTAACACAATGAAAAATAATTATATAAACGTTATAGGTCACCCTTGTGATGTACGATATCCTTTTGATTTAGAAAAAGTTGTTCTTACAGCAAAGGAATTTAACGTAGCACTTGAAGTTAATAACACTTCCATGAATAAATCTTCATACAGATACGACCCAAAGGAAAGCATCATAGAACTACTTAAGTTATGTGAAAAACATAAAGTTTATATTATGGCAAACTCCGACAGCCACTTTGTTACATCATTAGGTGATTTAGATAACTCTTTAGATATAATAAAAAGAGCAAATTTTCCTGAAGAACTTGTTTTAAATACAGATATAGAAAAATTTGAAAGTTTTGTAAACTTTCATAAATTTAATTAGAGGTGGGTATATGAGTAGCTATGAAATTAAAGAAGAAGACCTACAATTATTAGCAAATATGATTTTGCTTATTGACAATGAAGAAGAATGTAAAAACTTTTTTAAAGATTTACTTAGTACGGCAGAACTTGAAAGTATTACACAAAGAGTAAAGATTGCTCATATGCTACAAAATGGTAAAAAATATTCAGAAATAACAGAAGAAACAAAAGCCTCAACTACGACTATAAGTCGAGTAAATAAAGTTTTATCTCAAGATAATAATATGTTTTATTATATGTTAAAAAAACTTAAAAGAAAAGAACAAAAGTAAAGAAGGAGTACATATGGACTATTTAAAAGGGTTAAATAAAGAACAAAAAGAAGGTGTACTCTATACAGAAGGACCCTTACTTATAATAGCAGGTGCAGGCTCAGGAAAAACTAGAGTTTTAACTCATAGAATATCTTATCTTATAGAACAAGGTGTAAACCCAAGTAGCATTTTAGCTATAACTTTTACAAACAAAGCAGCTAAAGAAATGAAAGAACGAGCTATAGCACTTCACCCCGAAGCACAAAATAGTGTTATATCAACCTTTCACTCCTTTTGTATTAGAGTTTTAAAAAGAGAAATGACCCGTTTAGGCTTAAATGGTAACTTTGTAATATACGATAGTGATGATAGCCTAAAGGTTATAAAAGATATTATAAAAGAATATGGATATGACACAAAGGATATGATAAAACCTAAAAGTGTTTTTGCTTATATATCTGACTATAAAAATAGATTTATTTCCCCAAGTGAAGCCTACGAACTTGATAAGCACGACACCATCTCGGAAATAATGTGTAATATTTATAAATATTATCAACAAACACTATTAAAATATAATGCCTTTGATTTTAATGATATTTTAGTAAAAGCAGTAGAACTTTTTGAAAACTATCCTCAGGTTTTAGAAAACTATCAATATAGATATAAATACATAATGGTTGATGAGTATCAAGATACAAACACAGTACAATATATGTTGGTTCGACAACTTGCCCATAGATTTCAAAATATTTGTGTTGTAGGTGATGATGACCAAAGTATTTACGGTTGGCGTGGTGCTGATATATCGAATATTCTTGACTTTGAAAAAGACTATAATAATGCAAAAACCATAAAACTTGAGCAAAACTATCGTTCCACTACAGTTATACTTGAAGCAGCAAATAGTGTAATTAGAAATAATAGAAACAGAAAAGATAAAAGCCTTTGGAGTGAATATTCTTCAGAAGATTTAATAACATACAAAAATACAGGAAACGACTTTGAGGAAGCACGTTTTGTTGTTTCTGAAATAGTTAAGGATAGAAAAAATTCAAGCTATAGTGACTTTGCTATACTATATAGAACAAATGCCCAATCACGCCTTATAGAGGACGAACTTGTACGTGAAAATATACCTTACCAAATTTTTGGCGGTGTTAAGTTTTATGATAGAAAAGAAGTAAAGGATATTTTAGCCTACTTAAAATATATTTATAACCCTCAAGATGAAATAGCCTTAAAACGTATAATAAATGAGCCTAAAAGAAGTATCGGTAACGTTACTATAGAACGCCTTGATACCTATGCAAAGGTAAATTCTGTTAGTATATTTGACACTTTAAAGAGAATTGAAAACATTGATGAATTTAAAAGAACAAGTGGAAAACTTTCTGAGTTTTTTACTCTTGTACATACTTTAATTACTTTATCAAATGAATTACCAGTAAAAGATTTAATTGAAAAAGTTATTGAAATTACAAGATATGAATATGAACTTATGAAAGAAAACACAGAAGAAGCAACAAACAGAATAGCAAATATTTACGAGCTTGTATCAAAGGCTGATGAGTTTAACAAAATTTACCCTGATGGTACTTTGGGTGATTTTTTAGAGGAAATATCTCTTGTTGCTGATATTGACAACTATGATGAAGATGCACCAAAAGTTGTACTTATGACCTTACATACTTCAAAGGGATTAGAGTTTGAAAAGGTATTTCTTGTTGGACTTGAGGAAAATCTTTTCCCTAGTATGAGTTCTATTGTTTCTTTATCCGATGATAACTTAGAAGAAGAACGTAGACTTATGTATGTTGGCATAACTCGTGCAAAGAAAAAACTTTATTTAACAAACGCTTCTTGTAGACGACAGTTTGGTAATACCGTTTATAACAAGCCTTCTCGCTTTATAGAAGAAATACCAAGTAAATATATAGAAAATCTTGCACCAAAAAAAGTTTCCTTTGAAGGTTCAAACCCTAGTATAAAATCTATGTTATCAAGTAAAAGTGCAAATATGTCTTTAAAAGATTATTTCGACAAAAAACCTACAAGCAAAACTTTAGATTTTGATATAGATGATAATGTACGTCACTTAAAGTATGGTGTGTGCAAAGTTTTAGAAATAAAACCAGCAGGTGCCGACTTCCAAGTAAAACTTGAAACTCAAGATAAAGAAGTAAAAACATGTATGGGTATTTTGGCTAGACTAAAGAAAGTATAATAAAACTTAGTACAAACACATTTATAAAACAAAAGTTGCCCTATGATTCTTTGTTATAATATATAGTCAAGGAATTCTAACAAATAATATAAGGCTGGGAAGAACAATCCAGTTTCCTCACAGCCTTTTTTTAGAATTTATATTTATATTTTTTTTCAAGTTCTATAAGCTTTCTTTTTGTTTCAATACCACCTAAAGCCGAAAAACCTCGCAACGTACCGTCACTTCCTATTACTCTATGTCAAGGAACGATAATAGATATTTTATTCTTACCGTTTGCATTTGCTATAGCACGATGAGATTTTTCACGACCTGAAAGATTGGCTTGTTCCTTGTAGGATATAACTTTTCCATAAGGGATAGCCATAAGAGCTTCCCATGCTAGTATTTGAAATGGTGTACCTACAAGTTTTACCTTTACATCTTTTAAATCGTCATTTCCTAAAAAATAATTATTTATGCGTGTAACAAAAGAACTATATTCTTTTGGAATAAGCATATCTTTTTCTTCTGTAAAGTATAATTCTAAAAGCAAATCACCTTCAAATTTTGCATATAAATTAATATCCCAGTTATCATTTTTAATTTTAAATATAAAACTTTTCATATTACAAAGTCCAATCTATAGGTTTTAAATTGTTACTTAACAAAAAATCATTTGCTAAAGAAAAGTGCTTACAACCAAAGAAACCACCTCTACCTAAAGGGCTTGGGTGAATAGCTTTTAAAACAAGATGATGTTTATTTATTATAAGAGTTTCTTTTTTCTTAGCATTATTACCCCATAACATAAAAACAATAGGTGTTTCTTTTTTATTTAAAATTTTTATTATTTCATCAGTAAAAGTTTCCCAACCGATTTTGCTATGGGAGTTTGATACACCTTTTTCTACAGTTAAAGTTGTGTTTAGAAGAAGAACACCTTCTTTCGCCCATTTTGTTAAGTTACCTTTTGAAGTGTCAAAGATAGAAATGGACAAGTCATCTTGGATTTCTTTAAAAATATTTTTTAAAGAAGGTGGCACTTTAATACCCTCTTGTACAGAAAATGATAATCCATGAGCCTCACCTTCATTTATATATGGGTCTTGCCCTAATATTACGACTTTTGTATCTAAAAAAGATGTGTATTTTAATGCATTAAAAATATCTTCTTTTTTTGGAAAAATTGTCTTATTTGCATATTCTTCTTCTAAAAAATCTGACATTGAAATAAAATATTTTTTTGAATATTCATTAGATAAATATGTATCCCAATCATTACCTATTTTAATCATCTTCCCCCCACAATATAGCTGTTTTAACTGCTTTTTCCCAACCTCTAAGTAAGGTTCTACGTTTTTCAAAGTCCATTGAATTTGTAAAAGTTTTGTCTATTTTTATTTTACTTGATATATCTTCAAGGCTTTTAAAGTAGCCTGTTGCAAGACCTGAAAATAAAATAGAACCTAGTGCTGTACTTTCCGTAACTTGTGGTCGTGTAACTAAAACTTCTGAAATATCTGCTTGAAATTGCATTAAAAAATCATTATTCGATGCCCCACCGTCAACACGAACTTCTTTAACGTCTACATTAAACTCTTCTTTCATTACGTCAATAACGCTATTGCTTTGATATGCTATAGCTTCTAAAGAGGCACGTATAAACTGTGCTTTTGTTGTATCACGAGTTATGCCTACAACAATTCCACGTGCTTCTTGACTCCAATAAGGTGCACCAAGTCCAACAAATGCAGGAACGACATATAGACCGTTACAATCTTTTGCATGGTTAATATAGCTTTCTGATTCTTTAGCATTTTTTATCATTTCCATACCATCACGTAGCCACTGAATAACGGCACCACCTATAAAAATTGAACCTTCTTGAGCATAAGTAATTTTATTGTCTATAGCCCAAGCTATAGTTGTAATAAGCCCTTTATTTGATATAATAGGTGTTTCACCAGTATTCATCAAAATAAAGCAACCAGTACCATAGGTATTTTTTATCATACCCTTATTAAAACAACCTTGACCAAATAAGGCACAGTGTTGATCTCCACCTACTCCACCTATTTTTATGTTACCACCAAAGTGGCTTTTATCTGTTTCACCATATATATGACTTGAAGGTAATACTTTAGGTAATATATTTATAGGTATATCAAATAACTCTAAAAGCTCCTTATCCCATTCTAGTGTATGAATGTTATAAAGCATAGTTCTCGAGGCGTTAGTATAGTCTGTAGCAAACACCTCACCCTTTGTTAAGTTCCAAATAAGCCATGTATCTACTGTTCCAAAAAGTATATTACCTTTTTCTGCTTCTTCCCTAGCACCTTCTACATTATCTAAAATCCATTTAATTTTAGTAGCTGAAAAATAGGCATCTATAACAAGACCTGTTTTATCTTTTATGGTTTCCATATGATTTTCTTTTAATAAATCACAGTTCCTTGAAGTTCTTCTACATTGCCAAACTATAGCATTATATATAGGCTTACCCGTAAGTTTATTCCATAATATTGTGGTTTCTCTTTGGTTTGTTATACCTATACTATCAATATCTTTAAAAGTAGCATTTATGTTATTTAGTGCTTTCTTTGAAACTTTTAGTTGTGTTTCCCATATTTTCATAGGGTCGTGTTCAACCCAACCATTTTTTGGATAAGTAGGTAAAAGTTCTTCCGATGATATTGAAACAATTTCACAGTTTTGGTTAAACAGTATACATCTACAACTAGTTGTACCTTGATCTAGTGCCATTAAATAACTCATAGTTATCTCCTTAAATCTCTTGTAAACCCATAGATACAAGGAATTCTTTAAAAAACTTTATACCTTCTGTTGTATCTTTAAAAACTCCAGCGTCAATAAGACATCTCTCAAATTTTTGTCCTACACCATCATTAATTATTTTTTCAACTTCAGAAGGTGTATTTTTTCTGCCAAACTTTTCTATAAGGTCTAAAGTCCATAGGTAGTGGATATTATCTTTAAAACTATCTAAGTTTTTTTCTTCAGAAAGAAGGTATGATTTTACTTCTTCAAGTTCTTCCACTAAACGTTTCGGTAAAACGCCTAAACCTAAAACTTCAATAAGCCCGATATTTTCTTTTTTAATATGGTGTATATCCGAATGTGGGTGGAACAAGCCTAAAGGGTATTCATCTGTCGTAATATTATTTCTTAAAACCAAATCCATTTCATATTCGCTCTTTATGTTTTTACGTAAAATTGGTGTTATAGCATTATGAGGCGTGTCATTTGTATGACTTAATATGTTTGCCTCATTATTGCTATAGTTAGACCAACTTTTATGTAAATATTCGCTAAACGATAAAATTTCTTCTCTATTTTCGCCTGTAATACGAACTACGGACATAGGCCAGTTTACAATAGAAATCTTTAAATCTTTATAATCTTTGTGAGTGAATGTTGCTTTTGTACTAGCTTTTGCCATAGGCATATCATATTTTCCACCTTGAAAGTGGTCGTGGCTAAGAATTGAACCACCAACTACAGGTATACCTGCATTTGAACCTATAAAATAGTGAGGTAAAAAGTCTACAAAATCAATAAGCTTTTTATACCAGCTACTATTGCCTGTCATCGGTATATGATTATTATTAAAAACAATACAATGTTCATTATAGTAAACATAAGGGGAGTACTGCATACTCCAGTTTTCATTATTTAGATTTAAAGGTATAATTCGTAAGTTTTGACGTGCTGGGTGATTTAAGTTTCCTTTAAACCCTATATTATCTATACATAAAAGACAGCTAGGATAGTTTGAACTTTTCATAGCTTTTGCTTTTTCTATATCTTTTGGGTCTTTTTCAGGCTTCGACACATTTATAGTTATATTTAATGTACCGTATTTTGACTCATAATCCCATTCAAGATTTTGTTTTACTCTATCAACCATAATATAGTTTGAATCTTTATTCAAGTTATAAAAATATTCAGTAGCATCTTTTTTGTCAATAGAATAAAGTCTATTAAATTTTTCAATAACTTCAGAAGGTCTAGGTGTTAATACACCCATAATTTTTGTTGTAAATAAATCTTTTTCTGTTATTGTGTTATCACAAATATTTTTTTCAGTAGCATATTCAAATATATCATCAAGTATTTTTGTTGCTGTTAAAGGTGAATTATTTTCTATAGGAGGTATACATTTGCCTTTTAACTGTAAAAAATCAAATAGAATATTTTTAACAAAAATTTTATCGCTTTCCTCTATTAAATTTTTAGATATTCCATAGTTAACTAGTTCTTCAATTTTTAAATAAATATCCATAATAACTCCTTTTAAACAAAACTATTCTAGGTTTTTATGAGGGTGCTGAAAAAGTCAAAAAAGAAAAAAATATTACTAATGACAATGGCACAAAAATAGTGAGATAGCATAAAATCAACGAGGAACGAGTGCTAATTTTATGCTACATGCCAGATGA
>JBKECM010000172.1:0-12259 GCA_047974615.1 Lachnospirales bacterium | reverse complement strand
TTACATAAAATCAAACTTTTTGTGTATTTCTGTATACACGGCAAAGTTTGATTTTACGCACTTCCTTGAAAAATTTCAATTTCTTTAAACCTCAAAAGGGACTGCAAGAAACATCGCTAAGCGAGTTTCTTTACAGCCCCTTTTTTAACTCGTATACTTACCACAAAATAGTATTTCTCACATAGTTAACTATTATAACTAATAGCCTTTTGCCATATATCCTCTTCAGGGAAATCACAACTTAAATGTAATCTTTCACGAGTAATAGGGTGGGTAAAATGTAATTCTTTACCACACAAAGCAATATTTTCACCTACACCTTTAAAGCTTGCATTATACTTTTTATCTCCATATAAAGGGTGTCCTATGTGTGAAAATTGAACTCTTATTTGGTGATGACGACCAGTTTCAAGCTTTATTTTCACATAAGAATAGACTTTATTTTCATATTCAAAAGTAGCTACCTTACCATAGGATAAAATAGACTCCTTAGCACTTTGAGAGTTTTTATTTACTACCTTTGAAATATTAAGTCTTTGATTTTTAAAAAGCCAATGCACTAAAGTATCGCTATTTTTCACATCACCTTCAACTATAGCATAGTAAACTTTTTTAATAGTTTTTTTATTTAGCATATCTGAAAGTTTACTACTACATTCCTTAGTTTTCGCAAAAATAACAAGACCAGACACATTTGTATCTATACGATTTATTAAATATAATTCTTTATACTCTTTTTGCAAAATTTCTAAAAGACCATCATTACCTTTTTTATCTCTTTGAACAGAAAGTTTATTATCCTTTGCTACAATAAGCAAATTTTTATCTTCAAATATTTTATTCATATATACTACCACCTATAAACTCGCGTAAAATCGAGCCAGTAGGTACAAGGTCAGCAGGCAAAGTTAAAAAATTATTTAAAAACTTAATAAGTCGGCGACACTCTGAGTATTCTTTTTCCTCATTTGAAACTTTATAAAGAATAGGTAACACATAACTTTTAAGTAAAGCAAGTTCATAAACAAAGGCTGAGTTAAAAACAGCATCAGCTTCTTCTTGATATGGGAATATATTTTCTGCCTCACCTTGAAGTACATCTTCCCACATAGCAATAGTCGTTAAAGCGTGGAAACCTCTAAATTTATGATCACGCACGATACGGCGTATAAGTCTAGTATCACGAGTAGAAATTCTATTTATATCATCAACACTTATTTGTGTTAAAGCAGCAATAAAAATCTTATATTTTAAAGCTTTATCTATAGCTTCAGTTAGTCTATCATTAAGACCATGTATACCTTCTATAACAATAACGCTATTTTCTTTAAGTTTTACTTTATTACCCTTCCACTCTTTTACACCTTCTACAAAGTTAAAATGTGGCAGTTCAACTTCCTCGCCCTTTAATAGTTTGCCTAAATCTCTATTTATCATTTCGATTTCAAGAGTTTCAATAACTTCAAAGTTTCGCTTTCCATCAGGGCCAAAAGGGATATCAATACGGTTTTTGTAATAGTCATCTAAACCTATAACTATAGGCTTAATACCATTAACTTCTAAGTGAACACAAAGACGCTTAGAAAAAGTTGTTTTACCACTTGAGCTTGGGCCGGCTATTAAAACTAGTTTTTTCTTATTTTTAGTTATTTCATCAGCTAAAAAAGCGATTTTTTTATCGTGTAAAGCCTCATTTATTTTTATAACATCTTCGATTTTATCATCAGCGATATATTTATTTATAGATGCAAGATTCGATACTTTTAAAATATCTGCCCAGTTAGCAGACTCTTCAAAAACTTGTGATACTTTAGAAAAAATAGTAAGTTCTCTTTTCTCGTAAGGATTTTTACGATTAGGAAATATAATAACGAACCCATCATTGTAATATTCTATACCAAAATTTAAAAGATTTGCACACTCACAAGCTAAAACATCATAAAAGAAGTTGTATACTCCTCTTAAAGAATATAGTACTATAGAGTTTTCCACTTCATAACCTATAAGTTCACGACGTACTGGATTATTAAACTTCTTCATAAGCTTTGTAGCCACATCTACTCTAATGTGATGACGTTCAATAGGCTCATTATTAGCTACCATATCAAGCATTTTTCCACGTATTTTTTTAACATCTTCTTCCGTTAATTTTATATCTTCGATAGAACAGTAGAAGCTTTTATATATAGAATGATTTATTATCATTCTTGCTTTTTCACCTAAAACTTCTTTAACAGCAACATAAGCCATAAAAGAAACAGAACGTTGAAAAGCTAAATATCCGTTGTTATCTTCAAGATCTAAAAAGTCAATTCTTGATTCATCATTTATTTCACGAGATAAATCAACTAAAACGCTATTTGTTTTTGCTATTATAGGTGTAAATCCATAGTCAAGACTTTTGCTAAACTCTAAAAAAGTAGTCCCATCTTCTAAAACATAATCTTTTTCCTTATATGTAACATTTACCATATTTCACCCTCACTTAGTTATAATTTATTATTTTTGTTTCATTTGCATCGCATAACATTACTTGAATGTCAAACTCTTTTTCGAGCATAGTTTTAAGCTTTTCCATAGCAGGAATTTCGCTATAATAATGCCCTATATCAATAAAAGGAAGTTCAAGCTCCCAGCATATTTGTGCGTTATGATATTTTAGGTCACCACCTAAAAAAACGTCAACACCCATTTTTTTAGCCATACGTACAGTATTTTCGTCAAAACTTCCAGTACAAAGACCAACCTTTAACACTTTAGCATCAAGGTCAAACTCCCCTAGAAAATATCGAATATTTTTAAACTTTAAGTTATTTAAAGTATCTAAAAACGTTTTTAAAGTTGTAGCTTTATTTAAAACACCAATGCGACCTAATCCAACGTTTTTTTCTTCATTTATAGGACAAATAACTTCCTTATCCTTAAGCTCAAGCATATCAAAAAGTACATCATTTGTACCGTAAGGACAGTTGTCAAAGTTAGTATGAGCAGTATAAACAGAAATATGCTTTTCTATACAAGCTATAGCCTTACGTCCTTCTTCTGTAGAAGTTGTTATTGCTTTTAAAGGATTAAAAAAAAGTGGGTGGTGAGTGATAATCATAGCATTTTCACGAAAAGCACTAGTACCAATAGCACTGTAAGTTAAATCTAAGGATAGCACTATACATTCAACATCTCTATTTGCATCGCCTATTAAAAGACCTACATTGTCCCATTTTTCCTTATACTCCATAGGAGCTATACTTTCCATATACTTTATAACATCTTTAACTTTATACATTGTCATTAAGCACCCCTTTAAAAATATTTTTTTGCTTTTCGATTTCAATATATTTGCTTGAATTTTTATGAATTTTGCTTTGTATTTTTTCAAACTCAAAAATTTTATGTTTAACAAAATTTGAAAAATCTTCGTTATATAATATATTTTTACCTAAAATTAATTCGCTTTCATTATATTCTAAAGGTATATCGGCTTTTTCACAGTTTAATATAACATAAAATTTCCCCTTATCCTCCACATATTGCTCCATAACTGTAAAATATGCACCTACCATATATTCACGCATAAGAACAACATCTGATTGAGGTTGCAAAATAAGTTGTTTCGAAGATTTAAAAACATTTTCATTTTCTGACAATATCTTTTTCATAAGAATACCACCTAAACCGGCAATTATAATAGTATCCACTTCACCTGCCTCTAAACCTTTTATGCCGTCAACTTCACGAGTTATTATTTTATCTAAAAAACCGTATTCCTTAGAGTTTTCAACACATTTTTGTAAAGGTTCTTTATTTAGGTCACAAGCTATAGATTTTTTTACACCTTTATTTTCACAAGCAAGTATAGAAATAAAACCATGGTCACAAGCTATATCACCTATAGTTTCATATTTTATTAAGTCAACAATAGTATTTAATCTTTTAGAAACAAACATAAATTTTACCATACCTATTTTTAATAAAAATCAAAAGTAGGTCTTTCTTTAAATCCAATAAATTTTTCAAGTATATATGCAAACTTTAAAAGCTCTACATCTTCTTTATATTTGCCAAAAATCTGCACACCAAAAGGAACTTTATCCGACTTAACTCCAATAGGTAAAGCAACAGAAGGGCACATAGTAAAATTACCTATAGTTACAAAGTTTTGACTTCTTTTAAAGCTTGTAAGAGGCGTAAGTAAAAAATCCATATCTTTTAAAAGTTTTTGGTAGTCTTCACGCAACTCTTTTAAAGTATTATACGCCTTATCAATGATTTCAGGCTCATTTGTTTTATAATATTCACCCATCAAAATCCTTTGACGTACTCTTTTGTCAAACAAAAGACTTTTGCTTGGAATATCTTCTACATTATGATATTTTTTGAGTGTACCAGTAAACTGCTCATACCCCTCTATAGCAGTAATAACACGATATAAAGCAGTAGTTATTTTTATAAGAGGAAAAGACACTTCCACAACTTCAAAAGCATCACTCTTTTTTAACTCCGTTACAAAGTCAAAGTAACCCTTTGCTTCCTCGTCTTTTTTACCTTCAAACTCGCAAACCTCTTTTAAAACTCCAATACGAATTTTCTCCCTATGACTTACTTGTATTTTTTTATAAGCATCAGTATAATCTACATAATTTAAGTTTTTATCGCTTTCATCATACTTAGTTAAAAACTCCATAGAAATAGCAAGGTCTGTTACATTTGTAGCAATACTACCTATAGTGTCAAGAGAATTAGCATAGCCATAGCAATTTTTTTTGGATATACAATTATATGTAGGCTTTATACCTACAACACCTGTTTTACCAGCAGGCTCACGAATAGAGCCACCTGTGTCAGTACCAATAGAATAAGCACCAAATCCGGCAGAAACAAAAATAGAACTACCTCCACTAGAGCCACTTGCATCATAGTTTAAATTATAAGGATTTTTTGACAAATATTTAAAAGACTTTGTTATATCACCTACACCAAACTCATCAAGGTTTAATTTTCCTAGCATAACACCGTCATTATGTAATAAGTTTGTTACACATCGTGCCGTTTCCTCTGGTTTATATTTTTCATAAAACAAAGAACCAGCAGTAGTTGTAACACCTTTAGTTTCTAAGTTATCCTTTACACCAAAAGGAATACCGGCGATTATGCTTATATCCTCTTTTTTTTCGATTTTTCTATCTACTTCTTTAGCCTTATTAAGGGCAAAATCGTAAGTTTTAAGTATAATAGAATTAGTTAAAGTGTCATATCTTTCAATTTTGTTTATACATTGTTCAGTTATTTCCTTTGCTGTAATATCCTTATTTATAAGTTTATTATGCAAATCTAAAATATTAATCATTTTCTTCCCCCAAAAAAGCGTCATTAACAAGTTCAAGTTCTATTTTTGTTCGCTCAAGAACAAAATCCAATTCTTCTTCTAAAAAAATTATGTTACCGTTTTTTTCTTCATCTAAAATATGTAGTTGAATATATTGAAACCCCTTCAAAAAAATCACCTCATTCTTCTCTTTAAAACTCTTGCTCTAAATGTAACCACATTATATGTGCATCTTCGCCATTATTATAGTAGTTTTTACGCATACCTTCAATTTCAAAACCAAAAGACTTATATAAAGCTATAGCATTATCATTGCTTTGTCGAACCTCTAATGTAACCCCTATACATTCTAAATCATTATAATAATCTATAACCTTTTGAACAAGTTTTTTCCCAAAACCTTGTCCTCTATAGTCTTTTTTTACAGCTATATTAGTTATTTGTCCTTCGTTTAGCACATACCATGAACCGATATATCCTACAACAACATCATCAATAACACCAACAAAGTAACGTGCAAATTTATTATTAAGTTCTTCTTCAAACATTTTTTTAGACCAAGGCTCAAAAAATGCATCTTTTTCCACCTCAAAAACATTATCAAGCAAACTTTCATTAAATTCTAATATTTTAAAATGCTTTTGATTATATTCTCTTTCGGCTTCCGTTTTCTTGATATAAAAAAGCTTTAAATCCATATAGTCAACTTCTTCATATTCTTCTAAAATTTCAGCCATAGAAGATGCTCGTTGGTAGTTATTGTTTTTTGAAGCTATAAAAAAATTTGTTTCAGTTATTTTATCAATATGTACGAAAATACCGTCACCTGTAAATATAACTTTTTTATCATAACATTTGCATATTTCTAAAACTTCATCAAAGGGCAAAATATTGTAATCAACAAGCCTTTTTCCCTTTTCATATATAGAATAATATACCTCACCACGTCTTGCATCAATGATAGGCACAACTAAACCATCAAACTCTCTATGATTTTCTTTTAGTAAATCTAAAGTATTAATAGGCACAATTTTAGAGCCAGTTGCCTTAGCTAAAGCTATAGCACAACTAGCACCTATCCTTTGACCCGTAAAAGAACCGGGACCAGTAGTTACAGCCATTCTATTTATGTCATTTATATTTAAATTTAAAACTTTTAATAAGTTTTCTATAAGTGGCATAAGTGTTATACTATGGTTTCTAATAAAATTTATAGTAGACTCTCCTATAACTTTACCCTCTTCAATAATGGAAACACTTGCCACAAAAGAAGAAGTATCAATACATAAAGTTTTCATATTATTCTCCATCTATAGTAATTAAACGATATTCCTCACCTTTTTGTAAATCTTTAGATATTTTTATTTTAATAGCCTCTTTAGGTATAAAGCTATCTCCATTTTTTGGCCATTCAACTAAGCACACGCCATCACCGTATAAATAATCATCAAAACCGATATCAAACAACTCATCTTCATCTTCAATACGATACAAATCAAAATGATAAAATTTTAAATTCCCTTCATATACATTTACAATAGTAAAAGTAGGACTTGTTATATCTTCATTTATTTGTAATCCTTTCGCAAATCCCTTTGCAAAAACAGTTTTCCCCACACCTAAGTCACCTTCTAGGCAAAAGATATCTTTAACCTTTGCCTCTTTACCTGTCATAAGTCCTATTGCATAGGTTTCTTCAAAACTATATGATTTTATTTCCATAAAACTTCAAACCTCTTTAAAATATTCTCTTTAGCTGTCTTTACAGTATACCATATATAAAGTGTCTATTCAATGTAATTTTATAATATGTACTTGGCAACGTTGCAAAATTCAAGAAATGGCACATTACAAAAGCCTTAAAAGTTTCAGAAACTCCTAAGGCATTTAAGTATATTTAAATTAATATTAATTTAACTGGCATTATCGCAAAATATAATTATGGTGACCTCTAAAAACTCGCTTGATTTAATTTTCTTTTAAATTTTAAATAGTTCAAAAAAGCTTCGACAACGCATAACAGCGTGTTTCTGCTAGGAGAAGCTGACGCAGAAATTTTGAAAATTTATAGAAAATTAAAAATAATGGGGTTTTTAGAGGTTGCCTTATGTCATTATTTATGTAACAAATCTTAAACGTACCAAAAAGCAACAACTTTTATAAATGACTAAAACTCGCTTTTGACACGTACTATAACTAGTTTCACCTTTGGTAAACCCCTTGTTATTTTCACTAGAGTACTTATGTACTTTGGGTAACACCCTTGTTGACATACACTAAAGTATTAGTATATTTGTTCTGACTTTTTGACCAAGTATTATTACGAAGAAAAAGGTATATTTTTAGTCGTCGCCAACTCTTTAATAGTTTCAATTTGCGTATAAAAAACAATTCTATCACGACCATTTTGTTTACCATAATATAAACAGTCATCTGCTTTTTTTACGTTATTTTCAATAGAAAAATTTGTATCTATCTTTTTAGCACCAAAAGTCATTGTAATATTAAAAGTTTCACTTTCACTTTGAAAAACTTTATTTTTAATAGATATTCTTAAATCTTTAAGTCTATCTTCTATATCATTTTCAGATTTTTCTTTAAGCAAAATTAAAAATTCTTCGCCACCCCATCGAACAGCAAGTTCACCTTCTTCTACAAAATCATTTAAAGTATCTGCTATACTTTTTAAAACTGTATCACCTATATTATGCCCATATTTATCGTTTACTCTTTTGAAAAAATCGATATCAGCAACAACAATATAAGCGTTTTCACATTTATTTCTTTGTATTTCATTTTCAAAATATCTTTTATTATAAAGCCCTGTAAGAAAATCAGTGCTAGCAGTTTTTTCAAGTTCATTTATTTCTTTATATTTAACAGTATTCACTATCTTTTTTGACAACTCCAAAGTATAATTTATAAAAATAATTGATGAAATCGCAAAGAAAACATTAACATATTCAAGATATTCAAATCCTGAGGTATATCTCGGAACACCAAAAGCGTTTATAATTAGAAGCTCAATTAATGTTATACAAGTTATTACACACAACATAAAAACATATTTTATATCTATTTCAAAAAGGAAAAAAATAGAAAAAACAATAGGAAAAAATATTACAAAAGGTCTAATATCAGTTCCAAACAGCATAGCAGTATATGGTATATAAGAACACATTACAACTATGTCTATAAAAATAGCTGTTACAAGCCTATACTTCTTTAACATTAAATAAAAACAGCAACAATATAATATTAATGCTATAGTATTATATAAAACCATTTCTGGTATATTCGCAAACATAAAAACAAAAGCAAATAAAACATTAAATAATGCATTGCCTATGTTAAATATTAAAATAGAAATTACCTTTGTATCACCGTCTTCATACTTCTGAGAATAAAACTCACGGTTATTTAACAACCACAAAAATTTTGTTTTCATAATACTAATCCTTAAATATTTTTATTTGTCATATTTAAAACTATATATTTTTCATATTAGATTCAAAAACTACAACCATATTTTTCCCATTATTTTTTCCGTAATATAATGCACTATCTGCATCGTCTATTAAAGCATCAATATGCACAGCAGGTTCAATGTTTTTAACACCAAGAGTTATAGTAAAGTTTATTTTTAAATCATCATATTCAAAATCTTTTTTTGCTATTTCTTCACGAAAATTATTTAGTTTTATAAAAATATCATCTGCACTTATATTTGCAACATAAATTAGAAATTCTTCTCCGCCCCATCGTATAACACGATCACTATCTCTAAAAAATTCAGACATACTTTTTGCAAAATCACGTAATATATAATCGCCTACGATGTGACCATAAGTATCGTTAATCCCCTTAAAATTGTCAATATCAACAACTACAATATATGAATTTGAAAAATTTTCAAGAGATGCAAAAAATCTTTCAAAATAGTGTCTATTATAAATACCTGTTAAAAAATCTGTATCAATTTGCACTTTCAAATCTTTAAGATATGTATTTCTATATAAGGATATAAATTTTTCAGAAGAAGTCTTTACAGCAATAATATAAATCAAAGAAGTAATAGCAATTATTATGTTAATACTTTCTATATATTGTAGAGTATCATAATATTTAGGTGTGCTATTATATCTTAAATATATAACGCTCATATACGTAGAAAATATAACTAAATACCATATTTTTTTCTCACCTTTATTCCAAGTAAAAAAGGTACTAATAGCAAATAACAAAGGCAATAAAACAACAACTGCATATTTATCATAACCTAAAAAATAAGATGATGCTATTACATAAAAACATATTGTAAAAATAAATAAATGTTGGCTAAGAAATATTTTGGTTTTAAACAAAACTAATATTGTACATATTAAATAACTTATTGCTAAAATAATCGTAACAATAACCATTTCATATATACCCTTAATACCATAAGTAACAGAGTAAATACAATTCCAAAAAAAATTAACAACCATAAAACAAGCTATAGAAAAAAAATTTGCCGTAGTTTGCTCATCATATTTATTTGAATACATATTAATTATATGTTTATAAACTTTGTTGATTACGATGCCAATACCGCTATTAATAATATCACCTCCTATTTCTTGTATATTATACTATATTTATTTAAATTTTTCTATATAATTTTACTATTAATTTTCTGTTTAGTATTATTTAATAGAGAGTAGTTTTTAATTTTTCTGACAATTATCATATCATCACCCTCTAAACTAGTTGAACTATAAAAAAGGACTGCTCTAAGCAGTCCTTATGATTTATTCTAAAATATAAACATTTACTTTTTTTCTACCAAAAACTAAAGCATCACTTAAGTTATCATAAAATACATCTATCTTATGACCATCTATTGATCCACCTGTGTCAGCAGCAATAGCTAAACCATAGCCTTCAATATACATTTTTGTACCAAGTGGAATTGTGTCAGGGTCAACAGCAACAACACCTTTTTCTGCTTTTTTACCAGTAGCAGTAACACCGTAACCTGAGTCACCAACAGATTTTCCAGTACTTTCAGCACCAGCAGTATAAGCACTAGCATTCATAACAAGAGATGTTTTATAAACAAGATTATTTACATCTATGCTATAACCTGAAAGAGCAGGAGGTATAACAACATTTGATACATTTAAAGTGTTAACAGCACGAGTACCAACTCTTAAGATTTGTTTAACAGGCTCTAATGTTGTAACAGTTTCAACTTCTTCACGAGCAATTTCTGTGCCAGCATAGTAAGTAATGTCAATATACGCTAAACCTGTACCATCAACACCAACTTGCTCAACGATTTCAGTACCAAGAGTTAAAGTGCTATCTTCGATATACTCTACATCAAAAGGTAAAACTACTTCTTCTTCTAGAGTTTCAGTTCTTACAGACTTAACACTTAAAGTATAAGCCTCATTTAAGACTTGAGTTTCATTACCAAGCTCATAGATGAAATTACGATTTTCAGTGTTTAAGCTATCAAGTACTTCTTGAATAGTAACACCGTCTGGGAAGTAAACTATTTCTTCTTCCTCATCATCAATAAAAATAGTAATTGGAATGTTATAGCTAACAGCTATAGTATTATTAGATTTCAAAGTCTCTGCAAGGTCAACCTCTGTAACTAGAGTATCCATATCATATCCGATTTCTGTAAAGAACTCAAGATATGTTTCAGCTTCTGTTTCGTATTCTGTAACTTCGCCTTCTCTTTCAACATTAACGATTTTTGTCGATTCATCATTAGCTGTTGTAGTAATTACACTTGCGATAACAAAGAAACATATCGCTATAACTACTTTTAACTTATCCGCCATTTAAAATCTCCTTTTGTTTTTATTAAATTTAGTCTTCTATATTACATTTATTAAGCTAATGTAATATTTCAGCAACATTTGTAACTGACTTATTTCAAAAAAGTTTCCTAGTGAAAATACCTAATTGCATAACTAAGCCACTTTTACAACATATAAAATATAATCACCTGTAAATCTTTATAAAAAACTGTTTATAATTATTACAAAACTATTACGTTTTTCTATTGTAGCTATATATTAACACTTTTTTAAAAAAATATCAAGTCAATATTTCAATTTTCTATCACAAATTTATGTTAAAAAACAACAAAAACAAACAAATTGTTTCAAAAAAATTGTTTATATTGTATCTATTTTGATTTTTTTCAATTACTCTTGCTTAAATACATTTTTTACCATTTATACTTTATTAATATTTTTTTAACTTTTTCGTATTAAAAAACTTGATTTTTTTAAATTTTGAAAATCAAACACCAAATTATGCGACAACAAAGCCAAAAAACCGACATACCAACCTATAAAGGCTTTAACTGAACCCTATTCCAAAAAGTGCTATAGAAATTGTGAAATTTTAATTAATTTTTCTATTTTCCCATTTTTTGTAAAAAACACTCTTTTTTTTATTTTTTTACCATAATATGGAAAAAAAATAAGTAAATTTTAAGAATTTTAGAAGTTTTATAGCCTCCCTTGTTTCCATAATATGGAAACCTATTAAGTATTTTAAACACTTTTTACAAATTTTCAAATAGTTTTTAAGTAAGTTTTAATAAAAATATTTATTTTTTACATATTATACCATTTATTTTTCAAGAAAACTAAAAGAAGTTTGAGAAAATCCTTATTTTATCCCATTTTTAAAATATCGCAAATATTTTCGCTTTATAAAATTATTTATATATAATCTTTATCTTTTTACTATTTCTACTATATTAATACTATTCTTAAAGGTTACTTGAAACCGAGGGTGCTGAAAAAGTCAAAAAAGAAAAAAATATTACTAATGACAATGGCACAAAAATAGTGAGATAGCATAAAATCAGCGAGGAACGAGTGCTAATTTTATGCGACATGCAAGATGATTTGCAAAGCAAATCAT
>JBKECM010000054.1:0-4458 GCA_047974615.1 Lachnospirales bacterium | reverse complement strand
AAATTTTAAATAGTTCAAGAAAGCTTCGACAACGCATAACAGCGTGTTTCTGCTAGGAGAAGCTGACGCAGAAATTTTGAAAATTTATAGAAAATTAAAAATAATGGGGTTTTTAGAGGTTACCTTAAATATTATAACATAAATTTACTATTAGGACAATATTGCAAAAATGATATTCTAACTATGCTACAGGCAGAAGTACTTTTTTACATATAATTAATTTTTGTCCTATAGCTAAGATATTTGGATCTTCTAAGTTATTAAGTTTAACTATTGAGTCTACTGTTGTGTTATACTCTTTTGCTATACTCCATAGAGTTTCTCCTGCTTCAACAGTATGGATAACAATACTTGGTAGTCCGTAGATATCATCATCACACATTTCTTCAAAACAGATATTTTCTATAATATCAATTATATTTTCCTCAGTTATTTCTACATTAAACATTATATTAACTTTAACTTCTAAGTCACTTTCAGAAATCATCATTGCCATACAATTTTCAACGGATACATCTACATAAGGAAACATATGTACACGACTGTTTTTAGTTTCAATCGTTTGTTCATATGGTATTGTAAAGCGATGAGTTTCATAAGGTACACTATCGTTTTTTGTTATATAAATTACATCTAGGTTTATTGCACCACTTACTATTGTTCTATCTTCTTGTAAATATACTTCATCAAGTATGGCATAGCTATTTACTGAAAAAATCTGTAGCATAGGTTGTGAAATATTTTCTAAAGATAAAATTTCCTTTAGGTTATATTGATTTTTATTTTTACTAACAATTCTTAAATATGGTTCTTTTATTGTTTCTAAGTGTAACTTATTGTTAACTAAGTGGGCATCTTTTACTAAGTTTAGGCGTGTTTTTTCGAGTACTTGTAACTCGCATAAAATTTGTGCATCAATAGAAATGAGGCGTTCTTCGTTGTCTTCGTCAAGTGCAACACGTCCTTTTGTATCAACTAACTTAAATTTATAATTCAAGATACAATCATCTTCAAAGGCTTTATCTAGTACTCCTGAAAAATGAGTTTCTTGCTCAATTTGTTCTACTAAAGTTGTATCGTCTTCACATTTATACAATACTTTTGTTAAAAGGTCCCCATATATATGTATTTTATCGTTTTGAATTTTTGCTTCTTTATTTAAGAAAGATATATTAACTTGTAAAATTTCTTTAATATTACCACTTGTAGATTTGATTTTAAATTCGTCGTGTATTAATAATTCTTCCTTAATAAAAGTAGATGAAGATGCTACAAAATCATCTTTTAAAACCGTTGCTTGTCGGTTATCTTCTATATCGCTTACTACGTTAAGTTCTCGTTTTTCTACACCGTATGAAGTTACGTCTAATACAGCTTTATAACTCAATTTTCTATCATTTACAACTCTAAAGTCTATGTGTGAAACAATGCAGTCAACAAAAACTTTACAGTTTTCATTTATATAAGGTAAGTCAAAATAGTCATCAATATTTAATGTATGTACCATACTGTAAAGCTCTTTATCGTTTGCAATATATAAAACTTTTACCTCTAAAAATCCTTTGTATATTACTTTGCTGTCAGCTATTTTTACTTCAATAATTTCTGAACTATGTTTTGTTTCTAAAACTTTTTGTATATCAGGTTTTATATCGGGTACAATAATATCTCCTTCAAGGCGAATTTGATTTTTTTCTTGGTTTAATCTTTTATCAAGTGAAATATTTTCTTTTTTTAAAATACTCATAGGCTACCTCCTAATATTCTTCAAATGACTATAAAAGCCCTTTGTATAGTGTATTATAAGTAGCCTATAATTATGATAAAAAAATTTGTTTTAGAAAATTATTTATTTTATGAAAAGTTGAGCTTTATAACTTTTGTTACTACATCTACATAACTGTAACTTGATAAAAAAGTTGTATCTCCATTTTTTATTGCAACTGTAAAAATATTTGGGTAGGTGTTATATAGTGTTCCTTCTACTATTTCTTTTTTCTTTCTGCCTCGTATTCTTGCTATCTTTACTTCCTTACCAACTTGCTTATTTATATCATTTCTTAAAGTTTCAATATATTCTAGTGTATACATATTATACCTCCTAAGTTTATAGAAAGTATAACCTAAAATAAAGCAAATAATACTATAAAATATTTATGAATATTTATGAGGGTAAACTCCACGTAAAGTCCCTTGTGTATCTATACCACCGTAACCATCACTTCCACTTATCGTATTTTTTACTGCTTCCCTACCATCTAACACACTTTGAATATTAGTATAAATAACACGTTCAGCTATTAAGACGGGGTCAAGGGCGTGAACTAAAACTCTTTTGGGGCTACTCGCAAAGTTTGCACCAGCTTTTATTATTTCTTCATAATAGCTTTGGCAAGCACCACAAATAATAATCAGTTCACTTCTTGAATGCATAAGCTCTCGAGCCTTTGCAACTGTTTCTACATAATGCTTACTTCCTTCATAGCTATCTAAACTATACTTATTTTTATCGTTTTCAAAAAAGTCATGACCTGTAATAACAAGTACGGTAGGTTTATATTTTTTTAATAAGTCTTGTATGTGATTTTTTTGTTGCTCTAATGGTATAAATTCTCCATAGGCATCTATATCAAGGTTTTCATAAGTTTTCATACAAAGGTTTAAATAGTTTGCATCACCATCTATATGAAGTACTTTTGTTTTTTCTATCTTATTATCAAAGTCTTTTATACGCTCACTTAGTATCTTATTAATTATTTCTGTGCTATTTTTTTTAAAAGTTCTTGCAAAATCCTCAGTTTCCTCTAAGGTTGAAGTTGTTAATTCATCTTTAGGTAGCTTTAATGTTAGTCTATAGTCTAAACAATGCAATTTACATATTTCATTATCTATACAATTAATAGAAAACCTTAGGTTTTCCCCATTATATGTTGCATATACAATATCTCCTACTTCCATAGTACACCTCTTTTTTTATTATAGTATATGTATAAAAAATATAATTGCTTATATACTAACAAAGAATGCTTAAAATATACAAAATAAATATAAAGTAAGTAAATTTTAGAACAATATTTGTGTTAATTTCAAATAAAAATGTAATATTGTTGACATATTCGTTGTAAAGTGATATAATAATTTCAAATATAAAACATAATATATATATTTTTTATGTTGCTTTAAAAAATATTATTTATAATTTATTTATGGAGGATTTTATGAAAAAAATTTCAAAAATTTTAATGAGTTCTGCTTTAGCTACAACTTTAGTTGTACCAACGGTTGCTGTTTATGCTGCATCACCAAGCAAGCAAATGGAAGAAGTTTCCGTTATTCTTAATCAAAAAACTGATAGCCCTGAGTTATGGCTTGAGTTTATTGAAGAAATGAAATATGATTCTACTGGTAAGTGGTTACCTGAGTTAATCATTAAACTTGCTGCTGAAAGCTCAACAACTGAGATAGTTGATGAAAAACCTGAGATTGAAAATCCTGTTGTATCTGAAGCTGTAATTGTTACTAGTACACAAGAGGCTATTATCGAAGGTTACGACCATGGTCCTGGGCTTAGCAAAGTTGTTTTAAAACCTAGCGAAGCACTAGATATCACATCTTTAAGTACTGATACTTTTAAAGTAACTACAGTAACTACATATAAAGATATCGATTATACTACTTTTACCGTAGCAGAAGAAGCTACTGACCACGAAAATGAAAGAGAAGTTACTGCTGTTTATCTTTCTGATGCAGAAGGTAACAAAGTTGAAGATGGGGAATATATTACTTTAGAACTTTATGTTAGCCCTACAACTGCTGGTAGCTCACCATTTAACTATGATTTTTTAGCAGGTACAAATAGTTATATTCCTTTCTATTTTAATGTATCTGTTAACGAAGGCGAAAGTATTTATACTGAAGAGGGCGACGCTGTAGAGTTCACACCAGTAGGCATTAATGAGTATATGGGTTACCATACTTATATTAGTGATGAATTTGAACATAATCAAGAATACTCTCAAGATGGTATTGATTTACTATACGCTTCATTTAAGCCTGAAACTGCTTCTGAGGAAGTTGGTAGCAATCCACTTATAATTTGGTTACATGGTGCTGGTGAAGGTGGAACTGAAACATCAATAGCTATTTTAGGTAATAAAGTAGTAAACCTTGCAACTGATGATGTTCAACAATATTTTGGCGATACTGGAGCTTATATTTTAGCACCTCAATCTCCTACTATGTGGATGGACTATGATGGTACTGGTACATATAATAACGGTGTAGAGGGTAGCAAAGGTGAATCTTATTATACAGAAGCTTTAATGGGCTTAATTGAGTCTTATGTAGAAGCTAACCCTGAAATTGACCCTAACCGTATCTATATCGGTGGTTGTTCAAATGGTGGTTATATGACTGTTAATATGATTACTACTTACCCTGAGTATTTTGCTGCTGCAT
>JBKECM010000053.1:0-9351 GCA_047974615.1 Lachnospirales bacterium | reverse complement strand
AAATTTTAAATAGTTCAAGAAAGCTTCGACAACGCATAACAGCGTGTTTCTGCTAGGAGAAGCTGACGCAGAAATTTTGAAAATTTATAGAAAATTAAAAATAATGGGGTTTTTAGAGGTTGCCTTAAATAAATAAAGTCCAACTGATAAGGCAGTGCCAATATAAGTAAAGTTAAAAAAATAAAATAAATTATCTTGTGATTTCCATAATATAACTGCAATTATTTCAAATAATAACCACAATAACAGTCTTTGTATTCTTTTCATATAAACTCCATTATTGAATTTTTTCTCTTAGTTATTAAGTTTTTTATTCATATGTTTAATTAAGAAATAATCATAAGTATATGAAAGAATCCAAAGCACAACATAAATTAATAAAAAGAAAATAATAGATGCATAATTGATACCTCCTAGGGACCAATAGTTAATTTTTGACATAACTGTATAGGAAATAAAAATAATAGAAAAATGAATTAAAGTTGCAAAGACAGTACTAAGCTTTTCATTGCTATATATTAAACTTGTAACAGAACATATAGCACCAAAAATCATTGAAGTTACACCTTGAAAAATAAAAGCGTTTAACTCATTACCTTGTGACACTATAAGGGAAGGGGTAGCAGGTAAAAATTCGCCTGTTCCATAAATACGTGACGTAATTATCATACAAATAAAATTTATAAACAAACCTATTAAAGCACCAATTAAAATACTATCGAATATTTTTTTCATAATATCACCTATAATCCTAAATAATTTTTTATTTTACTTACATATCTTCTTGAAACAAAGGTACTATCCCCATTTGACAAAAATACTTTTATTGTTCCTGTTAGACTTAAATCAAATTTTTTTACTTTTTTCATATTTACAAACTCTGAATTTGATATTCTTACAAATATTTGTGTATCTAATATTTCTTCAAGTTCGTAAAGTCTATTCTTTAAAGTGTATTCACCATCTTGAGTTATAGCAAAGGTTTTATTGTTTTCACTATATACTCTGAAGATTTTAGTATCATCTAATACGAAAACTTCTTTTTCTTTAAAGCCGATTAAAGTTTTAGAATATTTTTTTGATAACTTATCTAAAACTTCTTGAACTTCTTCATCTAAAATATTTTTTTTAAGCTCTATATATAGTTCATCATAACTTTCATTTTGCTCAAAATTAATTTTCAAAGTTTTACCTCCAATATTTTTTGAAATTAGCTAATTATATTTTTATTATACACGAGCAATTTTTTTTTGCAATATAAATAAGGTAGTCGGTAAAATGTGAATTGTATACGGTAATATTTTAAGAGAAAAACATTATTTTATATAAAAAATGAAAAAAAATTAATTTTTTTGAAAAAAGTACTAAAGTATATTTAAAAATCGTCGATAAAAATAATGAATAAATCAAAGAAAAATAAAAAGAGGTGATAAATATGGGCATAGACTTACGTGTAAATGGTTTAAATAGAACTACAAACTATAAAATAGACACTAAATATAAGTCTAACACAACTACTTCGGGTACGAATGTAAGCAAGGATGCTTTTTCTATATCATCAGAGGCACAAGATTTTCAAACAGCTATGAAGGCTGCAAAGTCTACACCAGATGTACGTGAAGACAAAGTTGAGGAAATCAAAAACAAGTTTAAGAATGGAAGTTATGAAGTTAACTTATCAAGTATTGCAGATAAGATTTTAGCTTAGTTAAAGGAGCTTTGATATGGCTGGTTTACTTAGTAATTTAATTGACAGTTTAACTGAACAAAAACAATACTATACAGAATTAACTTTGATTTCTGAGGAAAAGAGAAAGGTTATTATTAATAATGACCTTGATAATCTTTCTGATTTTACAACAGTTGAAAATGTTTTGATTAGTAAAAACGAAAAGCTCGAAAAACGTTTAGAAGAAATTATGAAAGACGTAGGTATAGTTTTAAACATTAAACCTGACGAACTTACAGTTTCTAAAATAGCATCTGTTATTAACAACGAAAAGGATAAGGAAGACCTTCTTTCACTTACTAGGGATTTAAGTGAATTGGCAGTTGTATTAAAAAAACATAACAATGCAAATAAAGAGTTACTTGATAACGCCATAGAATATATTCAGTTTTCTATGAATGTTTTAACAAATGCCGATGCTAAAGATGATGCAAGGAATATTCTAAAGCAAGCTAAAAAAGGCAAAATAAATCATAAAAAATAATTTTCTAAATGGACAGAGAAAATTTACTGTTTGTTTAGGTTTTGAATACGGATATTCAAGCCTAAGACCTTTATTATGTATAATAAGGTTTTGGGTTTTTTGATTTATAATGAAAACAAGATACTTTGTTTTTCAATGAATAAATGTTACATCAAAAATTGTTTATTGAAAAGGGAAATTACACAACTTAAGTTATTATAAGAAATACAAAAAAGGGGTAACTATTATGTCAAATTTTGGAACACTTGGTGTTGCCGTTAGTGGTTTAAATGCTGCACAAATGGGTTTAAGTGTAACAGGTCACAACCTTTCAAACGTTAACACTACAGGGTATACACGACAACAAGCAATACAATCAGATTACTTATATAGAAACATCGGCTCAAATGGTAGAGGTACTTTACAAATAGGTATGGGGACATCATTAGTGGGAATACGTCAAATTCGAGATAAGTTTTTAGATATACAATATAGAAATGAAAATTCTAAACTTTCATATTATGATGCAAAGTATGATGCAGGTACTCAAATCGAAACTCTTTTATCTGAACTTGAAGGTGAATATTCTACACAAGAAGTTTTCACAGATCTTTGGGATTCTTTACAAGAGCTTAGCCAAAATCCTTCTAGTATTGATGCAAGAGGTAACTTTATAAACAACGCAGTAACCTTAGTTGATAAAATGAACTCTTTATATCAAGGTATGGTTGAGTATCAACACGACTTAAACGATAGAGTTAAAGAAGTTGTTACAGAGATAAATTCTTTAACAACAGAAATAAACGACTTAAACAAGCTTATAGCTGAAAACGAAGTTACAGGAGATAGTGCAAACGATTACAGAGATGCTCGTAATAATGCTATTGACCGTTTAACTGAGTTAACTGGTTGTACTGTTAAAGAGCGTTCTGATGGAAAGGTAGACCTTTTTATAGAAGGTAATCCTCTTATATCAAATGGAACAGTATATAATATAGGTTTAAGATATACTAGTACAGATTATTCTTTCGTTGAGCCGGTATACACTAACTCTAAAGAGATTTTAACTGCTGACTCTGATGATTATGTGCAAGTATTTAAACTTACTAGCTCTATATCTTCAGAAAAAGGTACAGATACGTCACTTTTAAAAGGTATTTTAGTATCAAGAGGTACAAAACCAGAAAACTGGATGTCTGCACCTCAACCTCCAGATCCAACGGATACTACAAAATATCCTCAAGGTTCTAAAGATGTTCAGTACCAAAAAGATTATTTACAATATCAAGAAGAATTATTTAATGTAACAGAAGCTACAATACCTTCTGCTATGAAAAAATTAGATACAGTTTTTCATTCAGTTATTACTTTAATAAATGATACAGTTGCACCAAAAGTGCAAAAAACATATGATGACCCAGATAACACTGACCCTATAGGTCTTGATGGGTCACAATACTTGGAAATTTTCGTAAGAAATCCAGATTCTATGAGTCGTTATGATGCAACGGGAACATATAACGAAGAAGTAGAAGGTGAATATTTTACTATGTATACTTTAGGTAATGTTTCTGTAAACCCTGAGTTTTTAGATGCTGACGGTTACGATAAAATACCGTTATCTCCAGCTTTAGGCGGTAGTGGTACAGGTACAAACGAATGTGATGAGTCAAATAATACATTAATTCAACAGATGATTGATGCTTATGAAGACCCTACTGTATATACTATAATAGGAAAAGATATCGCTGGTAACTACGTGTATGATGGTGAGCCAAGTTCAATAAAAAATGGCTATATAGATGCAGTATCCGATGTAGCTATTGAAACTAATGAAGCTTTAAACTATATTGAACAACAAGAAATAATAATGGTTCAACTTACAAATAATAGACTTTCTATGTCCGGTGTTTCTATGGACGAAGAAATGACAAATATGATGAAATATCAGCACGCATATAACGCATCTGCTAGAGTTGTTAATGTTGTCGATGATATGTTAGATAGGATAATAAATAAACTAGGACGAGTTGGTATTTAATCTTTTCGTCATTAAAATAGGGGTGACAATTTTGATAAAATCTTCATTTGCAGAATTTCATATAGCAACAAGTGCTTTATTTACAGCACAATCAAGCTTACAAATTAACGCACATAACGTTTCAAATGCATCAACTACAGGATATTCAAGACAATATGGTAACATAAGTACTTATACACCTATGTCCGGTTATGGTACTGGTATGTATGGTATGGGTTCATATGTTGGCTCTATAAATCAACATAGAAATGTTTTTTTAGATAACAAATATTGGAACGCACAATCTCTTCTTGGAGAAAGTTCGGTAAAAGCTACAAAAAATGAAACTTTACAAACCATTATGAATGAACTTTCAGATGGTGGTATTAATACAGATATAAACGAACTTTTTGATGCACTTCAAGAACTTTCTGTTAACACTGGTGACTTAACTTCAAGAAACAATATGTTATCATCGGCTGAAAGCTTAACAAGTTATATTCAATCTTTAGGTAATAAACTACAACAAGAACAAAAGGATATAAATACAGAAGTATCGGCTATGGTTGATACAATAAATTCTTTAGGTAATCAAATCGTTACTTTAAACCGTCAAATAAGAAACTACGAGCTAAACGGTGATAACGCAAATGATTTACGTGACAAACGGGCTTTACTTGTAGATGAGTTATCTCAATACGTTGATGTTGAAGTAAAAGAAACTCAAAGAAACGAAGACTATAATGAGTATGACCCTTCAACTGGTGCGTCTGACTTAACATATAGTATTCAAATAAATGGTGTTGATTTTGTAAAAGGAACTGATTTAAATGAGTTACGAGTGCAAGAAAGACACGTTAAAGTAGTTGACCGTATAAATTCTATAGCGGCTGCTATAGCAAAAGGTGCAGACTACTCTGACTATGAAGCAGAACTTAAAACATATGGTAATTTTTCCTTTGACGGTACAAACCTTGTTTTTGAAGGAAACCCAGACTCAGCTGATGACGATCAAGTGATAAATGGCACTACAGAAAAACTTGCTTCAACGCCTGTACCATATTTAAACAAAGAAAGTTATCAAAAAAATCCAAATGACGTTGAAGGCTTATATGATATATATTTTACACAGCCAAACGTTGAAATGAACATATATAGCGACAATCTTGAAGGTCAACTTAAAGGTCTTATAGATATGCGTGACGGTAACAATAGTCGTGGTACATCTTTAAGCTATGGTGGTGTTACGGGTCAAAATATGTTTGGTGAACAATATGCTGAAACTACAAGCTATAAAGGTATTCCTCACTATATGGAAAAACTTAATAACTTTGTAAGAACTTTAGCTATGAGTTTCAATGAAGGTGTCGACTATTCTGGACGTGAGTTAACTGATGTTACAGGTCACATAGAAGGCTATGACCTAAATGGTGACACAGGTGCATTTTTATTTACTTATGTTGATCCGGATACAGGACTTACTGTAAACAATGTAAGTGATGCTGGAACAGGCAATTCTTTAGCGAATGGTAATAGTACTGTACTTGATTATTCAAAATTAAATTTTTCAAACTTTGCTGTTAATAGCGACCTTTTAGAAGATCCACATAAACTTGCACTTGGCTCGACTTCAACATATGATGAAAGTGATAATACTGTTGTATTATCTATGATAAACATAAAATCTGACAATACACTTTTTGCTGAAGGTAATATGACAGACTATATTGTAACTATGACAACAGAACTTGCAGTTGATGGTAAGCAAGCTATTAAGTTTGAAACTAATTATACCGATACTACTTCTATGATAAGTAATCAACGTCTTTCTGTTTCTGGAGTTGACTTAAACGAAGAAATGGCAGAAATGATTAAAAATCAACAAATGTATCAAGCGGCATCAAAACTTATAAATGTAATAGATGGCATATATGATACTTGTATAAATAGATTAGGAAATTTTTAATTAAAATGATAATGACACAAAGGGGGTAATTGTTTTGCGTATAACAAATGGTATGATAAACAATTCAATGGTATTAAATATACAAAGAAATACAAGACTTGCTGATATGTATTATAATCAATTAGCTAGTGGTAAAAAAATAACGTTACCGTCTGATGATCCAACGGTTGCATCACGTGCTTTAAGATTTAGAACTAACGTTTCGGAAACAGAACAATATCAAAAAAATGTATCTCAAGCACAATCTTGGACTGAGATTACAGCACAAGCTTTTTCTACTGTAACAGAAATTACGAAAGATATTGAAGAATTACTTGTTCGTGGTTCAACAGATACTTTAACTACAGAAGATAGACAAAAGATTATGGCTGATATATCTTCTATGACAGAACAACTTAAACTTGAGATGAACGCAACTTATGCAGGTAGATATGTTTTTTCTGGTTATAGAACAGACCAAGCACCAACTTTTATTAAAGACTCTGAAGCTGAATATCAAATAACTCAAGAGTTTTCTTTAGAAGATATTCAAAATACAAAATATTCGCATAAGCCAGTTGCAAATGAAGCTGCAACAATAGGAGATACACAGATTTTAAGTTTAGCTTATAAAAATGGGGAAACACCATCTTCTATTACTGTAGGTGGTACAACTTACTCCGTTGTAAATGTATCTCAAACTTCTGTATCACCAAATCCTTATGAGCAAGTAGACGGTCAAGTTACTTTTATACCTGAAACAGGTGAACTTGTTCTAGGTGAAGACGTAGCTAAAGCTATGGAAACAGGTGACTTAACTGTTACTTATGATAAAAAAGGATTTACTAAAGGTGATATTAACCCGGTTGTATATTTTGATTGTACTGATATAAAGACAGATTCAGCTACTTATGGGTTGTCATATAATATGGACGGTCAAAATAATATGGAATATGAAATAGGTGTAGGTAGTACTATTAATGTTAACAGTTTAGCTAAAAACGTTGTTACTGATAAGATGATAGGTGAACTTGATAGATTTATTACTACAATAAATGGCTTAACTGTTTCTGATGAAAGCGTTGTGCGTTCAAAGTTTGTAGCTGAGGGTTTAACAGGCGATGAACTTGAAGCTGCTATAGAAGAACAACTACAACTTGAAGAAGCTCAAGTAAAAGTTGTATCTCAAGAACTTTTCAGTAATGCTTTAGGTAAGTTTGAAGATTTTGCATCGGATATAAGTGTACAAGAAACAAACTTAGGTAGTCGTATGAACAGACTTGAACTTACTGCAACACGTTTATCTGATGACTATTTGTCTTATACATCACTTATGAATGACAACGAAAACGTTGACGTAGCAGAAGCTATGATGTACTTTACGTCTGCTGACGCAGTATATCAAGCATCTCTTAAAGTTGGTGCAATGATTTCTCAGCTTTCTCTAGCTGATTATATAAGCTAGATTTTAGACTTATATTTTTATAATAGGTTAAAATAATAAAGGATTATAATTAAAATACAGGAGGATTTTTATATGGAACTTGTTACAAAAAATTTTGGTACTATAAGTTATGACGAAAATAAGGTTATTGATTTCCCAGAAGGTATTCCAGCTTTTGAAGAAATGAAAAAATTTGTGATTTTAGGTGAGCCAGATACAGACTTTTTTTACCTACAATCTACGGAAGATGGCAATTTATCTTTTGTACTTTTAGATGTACAAAAACTTATGCCAAACTATGACCCTATGGTAAAAGAAGAACAAATATTTTGTTTAGGCGAAATTAAAAACAACATATCTATTTATAACGTTTGTGTTATAAAAGATACTTTAGAAAATATGACAGTTAACCTTATGGCTCCTATCGTTATAAATAACGATACAAATAAGGGTAAACAAGTTATACTTGAAAATAATGAATATTCAATTAAACATTCTCTTATTACAGAATAATAGCAAAATAAAAGCTAATGAATAACATGGAGGTGATTTTATGTTAGCACTTACAAGAAAAAAAGAAGAAAGCATTATGATAGGCGAAGATATAGAAATAGTTGTACTTAGTGTTAGTCGTGATCAAGTTAAACTCGGTATTAATGCACCAAAACACGTTTCTATACATCGAAAAGAAATATACAACTTAATTCAAGAAGAAAACAAAGCTTCTAGTGACTTAAATTCTGAACAGTTAAAACGACTTAAAGATTTTAAAGTTAAAAAGTAATATATTTAAAAGGCTGAAACTTGCTATATATGAGTTTGTTTTGGTTCTGTCAAGCAAACAGTAAATAGAGATTTAAATTGATGAGTCCTGTATTTTATAGGGCTCATTTTTAATTTAATGAGTTGCAACGTTGCCATATAAAAAAACCATTAAAGCTTTCAGATAAAATAAGCTTTAATGGTTTTATATCATAACATAATTTTACTACTTTGTTATAATAAAGTAGTAAAATTAGTTGTTTGTATCTTCTACATCGCTAACTACGTTAGCATCTTGTGTATAAACAGTTTGACCACCATTGAAATTTGAGCTAGCACCAAAGTTATTTATAACTTCATATCCATTTTCTTGTAAATGCTTAATATATGCTTTATTTATAAAGAAAGCGTATATAAGTCTACCAATAGCAAAAGTAAAAATATCAATAACTAAAGCTATAAAAAATGATACCCAATGACCTCTAATAAGTGGTGTCCAAAAACCAAAGAAATAATAAGTAAAAGAAAATCTTGGTCTTAAAACTTTAGTATGACCTGTTGCTTTATTTTGTAATGCGATAGGTGCTCCACCTATTACTAAAGCAAAGATTAAAACTAAAATAAATACTACAAAGTAAAAAATAAAAAAAATGAAAAACTGCGCCATAATGGCAGCCATATCTACTAACATTTTTAATTTCCTCCTAAAACCTTTAATTTATTTAAAATATGAATTAATTATACACTTATATATATATATTTGTCAATTAAAAGTTTATACATAGAGTGTCTAATTGTTAAAAAATTTATAACAAAGAACTTATAGGAAAACTGTTGAGTCAAAAATTTTAACTTCTAGCAAACTTTAGTATGTGGTAAAGTTTGATTTTGCACGTTTATATAACGTGCCATATTTTAGTGCCTCTTAGTTTTACTATAAAAAATATGGCATAATTGCATTTTGCAAGATGCCATATCCTTTTATTAT
>JBKECM010000182.1:0-1751 GCA_047974615.1 Lachnospirales bacterium | reverse complement strand
TCCCATATTATATCTCCTTGTTTTCTATAATTTTTAACTTGAAACACTGCTAAAGTATAGAAAAAATATTACTATAAAAATTTGGTTCGACTTGTGCTTTACGAAAGAAATCGTATTTTATGCTATCTTGCAAATTTTATGATGTTAATCTAGTAATGCATTTTATTTCAAAACTTTTTCAGCAACTTCTATTAACTGAAGTATATCATATTTTTATAACAAGTGTTAATACTGGTTTTTTATGAGTTGATATAGTTTAAAACTATGACAAAGTTTTTGAATATGGCATCATTTCAAAATGTAACATTTTTAGGCTTTATCACATAATTACACCTCGTACATTAAGCTATTTACTTAATAAACAATAAAAAAGTAGTTACCTTTGTTATTTGATAACTACTTTAATGGTATTAATATTTATCTTTTTTTGGAGGACGTTCTCCATTGTATTGGTAGTAATCTATTTTAATTTTTCCGTTATATAGTTTACGTTTTTTGTCACATTTTTTGCCATATAAACGTTCAAAATCTTCATTTGATGTAATACAATAAAAACTCCAAGTTTTTTCGTTTTTAAATTTATCACCAAAAGTTCTATAAAGATTAATTACTTCTTTTTCTTCACCTATACGCTCACCATAAGGTGGGTTTGTTATTACAACACCATATTCTTTATCAACTTGCAAATCTTTCATACTTTGAACTTTAAAAGTTATACAGTCCTCAACCCCAGCTTTAATTGCATTTTCTTTAGCTATTTCTATAGCTTCTTCATCTATATCGTAACCATATATTTCTGGCACAAAATCTCTATTTTCCTTTTCTCTAGCCTCTTTACGAGCTGAAGTCCAAAGCTCTTTATCTATAAAAGTCCAGTATTCCGAAACAAATTTTCTCTTTATACCCGGTGCAATATTTTTAGCTATAAGTGCAGCTTCTATAGGAATAGTACCACTACCACAACAAGGGTCAAGTAAAATTCTATCTTTTCTCCAGTAAGATAACTCTATTAAAGCATGAGCCAAAGTTTCTTTAAGAGGTGCACTTAATTGACTTTCTCTGTATCCTCTTTTATGTAAAGAGCTACCTGATGTATCTATAGTAATAGTTGCCATATCTTTTAAAATAGCAATTTGAACCTTAAACAAAGGCCCATCTTTTTGAAAAAAGTCAACATTATATTTTTCTTGCATCTTAGTAACGATAGCTTTTTCTACGATTTTTTGACAAGCAGGAACACTTGAAAGTGTTGATTTTACAGATTTTCCATTAACATGAAAATTTGCATTTTCAGGTAAAAATTTACTCCATTCAAAGGCAGATACAAGTTGAAAAAGGTCTTCAAAGGTTTTAACTGGTCCTTCTCCTATGTTCCAAAGTATTCTGTCTGCTGAGCGTAAATTTATATTTGCTTTAATCATATCGGAAAAAGAACCTGTAAAATCTATTCTACCATCTTGTGTTTTTATGTCTGTAATATCTAATCTTTGTAACTCTCTTTTTACGGTACTTTCTAAACCGAAAGTTGTTGTAGCTATAAAGTTATACTTATCCATAATGCCTCTTTTCTTTTATCTTCTCTATCTATATAGCGAGTTAAATAACTAATATTAGTATAATTGGAGGGTGCTGATAAAGGATAGAAAAAAATATTACTGCACAAAAATTACGCTCGACTTGATAATTTGCTTTGCAAATCATCTTGCATGTCGCATAAAATTAGCACTCGTTCTTTCGAAGGTGCTGTCAAA
>JBKECM010000135.1:0-1697 GCA_047974615.1 Lachnospirales bacterium | reverse complement strand
AAGATTTCCTTGATAGAGTTATAGATAACTGTAATAGTTTCTTATTTGGTAGGGTAAATAGCCCTCAGAGTGCAAGTTACATGGCTGATGTGATAGCAACAGTTGAGAAAATGCAAATAACCAGAGTTACTAATGAAATGGTTGAGGGAGATAAAGGAACAGCTAAACAAGTTCATCAATATATCTACCATCCAAGTGATATTAAGTACTTAGGTAAAGGTGAACTAATATATTGCTGTAAAGATACTAAACAAATTGAATACGTTTATAGTAAGTATTATTTAATTTAATTTTTGTACAAAATTACATTTAGTAATTTGTGTTAAAATATAAAGTAATAGGGAGGAATATGAAAAAGAAATTATTAGAAATATTATTAACATATAATAAATTTGCGACTAAACATAATGAAAAAATTATTGATTTGAGAAATGAATTATTTCATGAATTAAAAGTGGAAAATATTGAGATATTATATGAAGAACTTAAAGAAAAATATTGCATTGTTAGCATAGGGGAAAAACATGAGGAGTACTCAGGATTTATATTTTCATTTGTAAGCCAAATGACAGAATATGATGTACAAAGTAAAGACAATGGTATAAGTTTAAAAAGATATTTAGCAGAAATCAATAAGTCTGAATTATATTATTACAGAAATATTTTATATCATGAAATAACATCTGTCGAAGAACTATACGAACTCGGTAAAATATTGAGTTTTAATGAAGTGTTACAATTTTTTGATATTGATATTGATAGTAAAATAAGTAATAAACTAGTAAGTTATTATAATCAAAGATATGAAGCTTACTATATAGCAAAGGGATATAAAGCAGAGCATGTCCGAGAAAATGAAAGGATAGATTATGTAGTTTATAGTAAAGGTACACCAATATCAGGAATTACAACACATGTGTTTACGCATAAGGATGCAAAATTTTACTCTGTCAATATTTCAAATTACAACCATAGTAGCAATATTAAAGAAAAAGTTATTTTTAAAGATTTAAATACTGATTTGTATTTTGATGTCGAGTGTAATAACGAAAAGTTCTACATCAAATTAAATTACTATGTAACAGAATGTCCATGTCCGATATTAATTTCAGCAGTTTATGATGTTAAAAGTAAAAAGGTAGAGCATGAAAAGTTGTTCATTCCATTTTCGGCGGAATATGAAATGTTTGAAAATAAAGGTGATATATTTAAAGATAAATCTCCAAAAATGTACTTTGAAACAATTAGTAAGATAAAAAAAGAATTTAAAGTATATGAGTATCAAGAGTTTTGGAAAATACTTAAGCCGATAGCACATAAGGCAATTTCAGATGTTGAGTCTATGAAAGCAATATAAAAACAGCAGACACTTTACGGGTGCCTGCTTCTTTCATTTGTTGGTTGTTGTGTTAGTTGTGGTTACTAACAAAAATATTATAACACAATAAAATAATTATCAACAAGGAGAGAAAATGGAGAGAGAAAGCTTACATATTGGATATGTACGTGTTAGTACTGATGAACAAGCACAACACGGTTATTCAATTGATTTTCAAAAAAAGAGATTAAAAGAAAAGTTTGAAAGTATGAACATTAGTGATTACTTAATTTTAGTAGATGAAGGTGTTAGTGGTAAATCACTAAAACGACCTAAGATGTCTAAAGCAGTTGATTGGATTAAAGAACAAGAGGTAGAA
>JBKECM010000117.1:0-3099 GCA_047974615.1 Lachnospirales bacterium | reverse complement strand
CGTCTTTTTTATTTGGGGTTGATACTTCTACAACTACAATGAAAGGTGTTAACCCTGTTGGTTCTAATATAAGTGGTGGTGGAAGTAAAATATCAAAGTTAGATTTTCAAAAAATGGGTTACAAAGAACAAAATGAGCTTTATCACAAAGATAAGGCATTATATGATGAGTTGCAAGGGCAACTATAAGAAAGGTTATAGGTGGACAAATGTCACAAACAAAATTAGGTAATTTAATTAACCCTGAAGTTATGGGGAATATGATTTCTGCGACTTTAAAGGAAAAAATTAAGTTTTCAAAAATCGCAAAGGTTGACACTACACTTAGTGAGCAACCAGGTAACACAATAACTGTACCTTGTTACAACTATATCGGTGATGCTGAAGATGTTGCCGAAGGTGTGGCTATGGGTACTAGCGTATTAACTGCTACTACTACACAGGCTACAGTAAAAAAGGTAGGTAAAGCAGTAGAGCTTACAGATGAGTCGGTATTAAGTGGCTATGGTGATATTGTAGGGGAAACAAAAAGTCAAATACAACTATCTATTGCAGCTAAAATCGATAATGATTGTTTAGATGCCTTATATACTTCAAGGCTAAACTATGACGGGTCCAGTGAAGTTATAAGCTATAAATCTATTGTTAATGCTGTTGATGTATTCGAAGATGAGGCAGACAATGACACTGAAAAAATTATGTTTGTACACCCAAAACAAGTTACTCAATTAAGACTTGACGAAGATTTTCGTGATGTTACAAAGTATCCTTTAAATATGGTTATGACCGGTGTTGTAGGCGAAATCTGTGGTTGCCAAATTATTAAAAGTAAAAAAGTTAAGGCGGAAAATGGTTGCTATTTAAACCCTATTGTTATTATTGATACTCAAGATATTAAAAGTGTAGCTCAAGGTACTGAAGAAAAACCAATAACAGAAGGTGTAGCACCGGCTTTAACTATTTATATGAAACGTAATGTAGAACTAGAAAGTGACAGAGATATTTTAGCTAAAACTACTGTTATTTCTGCAGATGAGCATTACACTGTAGCTTTAAGTAATGAGGCTAAAGTTGTTATTGCTAAAATGAAAGCATAGGTTGGTGATTTTATGATGTTAAACAGACATAGGGAAATGCGAAAAGCTTTAAAAGTAGAAGAAAATCTTGAAGATAAAGAAAGTCAAGAAGAAAAGGAAAACTTTGAGGAAAAGGAAAACAAGGAGCTAAAGAAGGCTAAAAGTAAAGAAAAGTAGAGGTGTAGCTATGGTTAATAATGCTACTGTTCAAAATATTCTTAAGGTTATAGGTAATACTAGCTTTAATGAAAAATTGGTTATTGGTAGCTTAGAGAGGCTTAGTACTTTTAATCTTTACATAAGTGAATATGAATATTTTTTGTTTGCTTTTTCCATTCAAAAGGTTGAAAGTTATATTAAAAATAGTTGCAATACTGATTGTGTTCCTAATGGTTTACTTGAAGTTGCAGTTGAAAGGGTTTGTGGTGAGGTTTTATTCACTAAAATGCAAACTGGGGAGCTTGGGGATAGCTTTGATTTTGAAAATGCTATTAAGTCACTTAAAATGGGTGATACAGAAATAACTTACTCTGATAAAAATATATCGGAGGAAGAAAAAGTTTTAAGTTTGATTAATACTTTAAAAGAAAGTGGAAAGGGTGAGCTTGTACGATTTCGAAAGATGAAATGGTAACTGTAAAAAAGCATTTTGAAAAAATGTATAGTGAAACTTGTGATATCTTTGAACTTCAAGAAATAGAAAAAGAAAATGGGTCTACAGGTGCTATAGAAGTTGAAGTTGTAAAGGGTAAGCCTTGTAAACTTTCTTTTTCTTCAAATGCAAATGTAAGTTCTGGTAATGATAACAATTCTTTTTCTGTTGTTCAAAGTATAAAGCTATTTTTAGATAAGGATATAGAAGTAAAGCCTGGATCTAAAATTATCATTTATAAAGAGGGTAAAAGAGAAACTTTTGAAAGCTCTGGTAAACCTATAGTACAAATTGTACATCAAGAAATAGGCTTAAAATACGAGGGGTACGCTTAATATGGGTAGTAGTGGAGTAGATTATAAGGATTTCAAGAAATATAAAAAAGCTTTTGAAAAAGCTTATAAAGAGCAAGAAAAGTTTATGATTATGCTTACTAAAAACATTACTGCAAGGCTACTTACAAAGGTTATTAAAAGAACTCCTGTAGGTGATATTGACGGTGGAACATTAAGACAAGGTTGGACTGCTGGTAGTGAAGAAGATGCACGTTCAAGTAAGGACGGAGATACTTCTAATTATCAAGAGAAAAAAGGTAAATTGCAAGTAACAGGTCTTACAGGTAGCGAGGGATATTTAAGTAAAATTGAAGTTGAGCAAATAGGAAAAGACTATAAAGTTACTATAATAAACCCTGTACATTATGCATCTTATGTGGAAAGCGGCCACAGAACCCCAAAGGGTAATGATTGGGTTCCCGGTAGGCTTATGCTAACTATATCGGAAGCAGAGATAAGAAAGGACCTACCAAAAATAATAAATGCAAAGGTTGAAAAACAGTTAAGGAAGTATATGAATGACGGGCTTAAATAATATTATTGATGGTATATGTGTAAAGCTTCGTGAAGGGTTTTGTCAAGGAGAATATGCAATATATACAGAAGAAGTAAAGCAAGGGTTAAAAAATCCTTGCTTAACAGTTCAATGCGTAAATCCTATGAGTGAACAAACTTTGGGTAATAGGTATTATAAAGAAAGTATCTTTGTAATAAATTATTTTCCTAAAGATGAAATGGCTTATAAAAGTGAATTTAACAAAGTATCTGATTTACTCTATGAATTACTAGAATACATCATAGTTAAAGATACAGATGAAGAAAATGTAAAAGAGCATATATTTAGAAGTTACGATATGAAAGTCGAAATTTCTGATAAGGTGCTTTTATTTTTTGTTACTTATAAATATTTTGTTCATAGGAAAGTGGAAAATGAAAAAATGGAAAGGTTAGAACAAGAGGTGAAAAATGGGAACTAAAATCGCAAAAACAGGGGAAGAAATCCCAAAAGGTAAGGAAGAAATGGCAAAAGAAGTTGT
>JBKECM010000200.1:0-1741 GCA_047974615.1 Lachnospirales bacterium | reverse complement strand
AAAACTCCCAAATATTTTTTTCTATCCTTTATCAGCACCCTCGCTAGGAGAAGCTGACGCAGAAATTTTGAAAATTTATAGAAAATTAAAAATAATGGGGTTTTTAGAGGTTGCCTTATATCAAAATTATGATTTATCCTTCTTATCTTCACGTAATGATTTAAAAAATGTAGACATTAGCACCTGTGCCTTTTCCTCTAAAATACCACTTACTATTTCCACTGTATGATTAAATCGAGGCTCATCTAAAAGGTTATACACGCTACCACAACAACCCGCTTTTTTATTAAAAGCACCAAAAACAAGGGTTGTAAGTCTACTTTGTAATATTGCACCGGCACACATAGGGCATGGTTCTACTGTTACATACATTGTGCAGTCTTCAAGTCGCCAATCACCAATGTTTTTACAAGCCATATCCATTGCTATAATTTCTGCATGGTATAATGTGTTTTTTTCACCGTTTCTTCTATTATAACCACAGCCTATAATTTCATCATTATGTACTATAATACAACCTATAGGTATTTCATTTTCTTTTAATGCTTTTTCTCCCTCTTTAAGGGCTAGTTCCATATAGTAGTGTAAATCTTTTTTCATTACTCACCATTGTTTTTAAGTTTATTTTATGTTATATTTAATATAATATAATATAAAATAGAATTTGTAAATATATTTAGTCGTATTGGAGGTAAAAATGAGACCAGAATTTAATCTAATAAAAAAAGGATATAACCCTATTGAGGTTGATGAATATATACAAGAGCTTGAAAATGTTATAAAAAGCTATAAGGATAAAGATAATGCCATAAAAAATGCATTAATTAATGCTGAAATTGCTTCAGATAATATTATAAAAAATGCTAAATTAAATGCAGCACAAATAAAATACGAAGCAGAGGAAACAGCAAATAAGCTGAAAAATTCAACTCAAGCAGAACATACTAAAATATTAGCAGGTGCAAATTCAGCTTTAGATAGCATTGTTCTCTCTGTAAATGAACAAAAAAATCTACTTTTTTCTTTTCAAAAAGAATATGAAAATATTTTGAATAAATACGTGAGTACTATTCAAAGTGAAGAATATAAACAAGCTTTTGACAAACTTAATACATTAGAAGCTCGTATCTTAAACTTAAAGGTTAAAGAACAAGGAATGGTGCAAAATATCGTTTCAGAGCAAGTTCAGACAGAACCACAAGAAAAAAAAGAAACTCAAAAAGAAAAAGTTCTAAAACCTAAGACTGAAACGGATACACCTATAAAAAATAATATTATAAAAGAAATGAACTTAAATGTGACTAACAGTGAGTCAAAAGACTCTAATGATAAAAATTTATTAAATGGCTTGTCGCAAGTTAATGAGATAAAAGATGAAATAGATATGAATGGAATTGGCGAAGAACTTGTTACAAAAACAAAGGCAAAGTCAGATATTATTGCAGAACTTCAAAAAGCTTCTTCTGTTGCTAGTGCTTTGTATGACAAAACATCTTCAAATCAAAACTTAAATGATAGCTTAAAAAATAAAAAAGAAGTAAATAAACATAATTTATGGTAATTTAAGTTTTTTTTAAGGTTTCTTTAGTAAAATGAATTTATGTTAGAGTATATAGTAGTGAGGGTGCTGATAAAGGATAGAAAAAAATATTACTGCACAAAAATTACGCTCGACTTGATGATTTGCTTTGCAAATCATCTTGCATATAGCATCTCACTATTTTTGTGCCATTGTCATTAG
>JBKECM010000098.1:0-2504 GCA_047974615.1 Lachnospirales bacterium | reverse complement strand
CATTTCAAGTTGTTTTTGACTTTGTAGCTTTAAGGCTTCAAGTCTTTGTATGTGTACTCTAGCACTTGCGTTTTCAAGCTCCTTTATCCATTTTTGATTTATAGCATTTTCTTCCCCATACTTTATGTATTCCTCTAAAGTCCAACGAAACTCTGCAAGCTCACTTTTATTTAATAGTTCTCTTGCATCAACAATATTTAATTCGTTATTAACTGCAAGTCTGTTAACCCATTTTTCTATACCTAAACTTAATTCTCTTTGGGTTTCCTTTATAGCACTTACTTGATTTTTATAAATACTTTCAGAGATTTTATTTACACTAGCTTCAATAGTTGTAAACCTGTCGGCCCAGTATTCCTTACTTTTACTACTACTTTTCTTGACCAATAGTATCACCTACTTTAAAGGCATTTTCATAGTCCTTAATGTCTTTTTCTTTATCCTCATTAAGCTTTTTCTTTTCTGCCTCAACATCATTAACCCAAGGGTGATTAGCCAAAATACTATCTGTAGATAAAATAGAAATAGACTTATTAAGATTATCCATTATCTCTGCCTCATTCATCAACATATCACGATTAAAAATAACCTCAACTTTTTCATTTTCAAAGTCACCTTTTTTGCTATTTTCAAGATATGTATTAACAAACCAAAGTAAGTTCTCAAAACTTGCCCTATATTCTGTTTCAGTACCATTTGTATCAAGGTCAATATCATTATACATAGATTGAATGTTCATCTGATTAGCATTACCACCCATACGATCGTCCTTAGCATCATAACCCATTGCATTTTCAACTATAGCCTTTTTATGTAATTCAACTAAAGCCTTGTAATTTTCTGCATTTACTTCAACAGATAAGGTTTTAACGTCACCAGGTGCTTCCCCTGTACTTCGAACTTTAACTGCCCCATAAGTGGCAAGGTTTCGCCTAAACTCCCCTAAGTTTTCACCGTCATAGTTTACAAGTACCATTACAGTATTATGAATATTTTCCTCCATATTATCTTGAAAATTAGAAAGCAAAGTATTTAAACCATCTTGCAAAGGTTTTACAAGCTTAATTAAAGGAACTTCTAAAGAATTATATTTAAAAGGTATAACAGGTATCCTATCCCAAGCATACCCTTGATTATCCTTTATTAAATAATCTTTATGGTAAGGTTCAACTGCTACTAAACGATTATTTTTATAAGTGTAATAGTCTATTCCATTATCTTTATACACCTCTACATTTTGTATTATTTCATCACCATATCCAGTGAACTTAGAAGTTTCATAAACTCTAATGACCATATTTAACTTTTCATGCTCTGCATCTTCCCATATAGGAATTATTTCAAATGGCTTAAGCCTTGTAAACTTTAGTAACCCATCATCATCTATACCAACAAACATATAACCTATGCCACAGTTTAAACTGTCCTCACCTACATTTTTAAGAATTTTCCTAAATCGGTCATTGAATATATCTGTTAATTCATCTGAATATACACTATTTTCAGTTGCCAAAATCAAAGGCTTGCCAAGTAAATAGTTGCTTTTTTGAATAACTGCCTTTCGATATTGATTATCTACAATTTTATTGTTTGGTAAATGACTTGCAACCTCTAGCCTACCATATTCACCTACAACTACCCTCTGTTTTTTAAGTATATCTTGATCACCAACAAAATAACTTTCACCTACTATCATTTGCCTATATACCGGCGAGCTTTTAAACTTTTGAATTTCATAAGTTATAAAATCAGTTCCTAAATACACATCTTTTACACCACTTACAGTACTTCTATTAAACAATTTACCAAATACCCCCTTTATGCCTTCAAATATAAAAATCACCTCTTTTCTACTCCCAACTATCCCCACCCAAAAACAAGCGTAGCTTGTTTTTAATTAAAAGTTTTTAGGCTATGCCACATCTTTTTTTCCCTTTTTTTCTATGGGGTTTCCACCCCATACCCGGAGGAAGGAAGGTCCTTCCATGCCTTATATACTTTGACTACCATTACACTAAAGTATAACCTTACCTATACCCTAACTTTTCCCCAAAAACAAGCGTAGCTTGTTTTTAATTAAAAGTTTTTAGTCAAGTTTTTTTCAAAAAACTTGCAGGTATTATCCATATAACCTTGTTATAACGATAGACAATAAGGGTGTGGACAGAGTCCACATATCTTTTATCTTTTATCTTTTCATCTTTTCATCTTTTCATCTTTTCATCTTTTCATCTTTTAATCTTTCTATTCCCAGCTAAATATCTTCCCTTTATTTAACCCCTCTAAAGCATTACTCATAGAGTACATTAAATGGTTTCCCTCATCAACAGGTACATTTGTCTTTCTACCGAACCTATCCTCTTTCCAAGTATAATTGCTTATATCCGTAATAAAATTAACGCATTTAGGGTGAATGATAATCTTATACCCCTGTATAAAATCAATACCATTACTAATTGAATCCTTCCCCTTCCTCGCCCCAAAAACACCCCTAAGCCCTAACT
>JBKECM010000074.1:0-11597 GCA_047974615.1 Lachnospirales bacterium | reverse complement strand
TTATATTATTACAATAAGTACTTAGTTTTGGAGGTGTGTTAAAATAAAATTTTTAGTTTTTGGTTCACTTAATAACGATATTGTATATGATGTGGAACATTTTAATATGGCTGGTGAAACTCAGTTATCGACAAATAGAAACGAATTTTGTGGAGGCAAAGGTTTAAATCAGTCAATAGCACTAAAACGAAGTGGAGTTGATGTTTATCATGCAGGGACTGTAGGAAAACACGATTCTATAGAATTGCTAACATTATTAGAAAAAGAAAATATTTCAGTTGAAAATATAAAAAAAGTAAATAGTCTGACTGGACATGCGATTATACAAAATAATGCAGAAGGAAATAACAGTATAATCTTGTATAGTGGTGCAAATAACGAAAATACGAAGGATCATATTGATTTAACATTAAAGAATTTTGGTCAAGATGATGTTATAATTTTGCAAAATGAAATATCAAATATTGAATATATTTTAAAAGTGGCAAGTGAAAAAGACTTACAAATAGTATTTAATCCTTCGCCTGTAAACAATAGTATAAAAAAATATCCTATTGAGCTAGTAGATATACTTGTGCTTAATGAAGTTGAAGGAGAAGCTTTAACTGAGTGTTGTAATGAGCCTAAAGAAATAATTGAAAATTTGCATAAAAAATATCCGAAAGCTAAAATTTTGTTAACTTTGGGTGAAAAGGGTGCTTACTTTTTTGATGGGGCAAAAATATATTATGAACCTATAATAAAGGCAAATGTTGTCGATACAACTGGAGCTGGCGATACTTTTTTAGGATATTTTATATCAAGTTATTATAGAGGTGTAGCTATTGATGAGGCTATGAAAATTGCAACTAAGGCAGCATCAATTTGTGTAACTAGAAAAGGTGCATCTTCTTCCATACCTTTTATTTATGAAATATAATTATTTTACAACGTTGTAAAACAAAAAAATAAATCCTTTACGGATTTATTTTTTTGTTTTTTAAAAGCGGGTGATGGGAATCGAACCCACGCTATCAGCTTGGAAGGCTGAAGTTCTACCATTGAACTACACCCGCATAATGAATATGCCCAGAGACGGAATTGAACCGCCGACACGAGGATTTTCAGTCCTCTGCTCTACCGACTGAGCTATCTGGGCAAGAAGATTTCTGAAAAACACTTCAAGTACAAAGATAATTATAATATAAATATAGTGAAATGTCAATACATATTTGGAAATTTTTTAAAATATAATAATATTATTATAAAATAAGTTTGACATTACAAAGATAAAGTGCTATTATTTAAAAGTAGTTTATTTAAGGATAGTACCTTATGTGAAATAAGATTTAATTTTGAAAGGAAACTTTACTATGAAAAAATTTATTATAATAATGATGTCTTTAGTTTTATGTTCTTCTATTGTTAGTTGTAGCCAAAATGATACAGCTAATGATTCGTACAGTGATGATGAAGAAATTGTTGAAATATTTGAAAATATTCCTGAAGTAGAAGAACCTGCTGTTGAAGAAGATACTACTGACGAAAATAGCGATGTTACTGTATGTGAAATGGTTTATGCTACAAGTATTGAAACAAGTGTAAGTTCTATGATAGATTCTTTTGTTACTACTTATCCGGGTATGACTTATACTTATGAAAATAATGTTGCTACGATTTTGGTACCTAATGATCAAATCGAAACTATAAGAACTGATTTAGCAAAAGAAAAAGAAATGGTTTTACAAGATACTTATATCTCATCAATAACTAACGATATATATATAAGCGCTGACTGTAAAATAATAAATGTTGACTTTACAAGTGAAGCTACAGAAGAAGATAAAGAATCTGTTATTAATGGCTTAATAAATCTTTCTGGATTTAATCAAACCTTTAATGAAGTGCCGTCTGATGAATTTTATATTGGGTTAAATATATTCGTTGATGGTGTTGAAATATCGAGTATAGCTATAAATAAAGAGGAACTTGCAAAATCTTAAGATTAATAGTAATTAAAAAAAGCACATTAACGTGCTTTTTTTAATGCATATATTATAAAATCTCTTGCTGCTTTTGCCTGTTCTTTTGTTACATCTGGCATGTCTTTAAGTTTATAGTCTAAGCCAAGTTCTTTATATTTAGATTTTCCCATACTGTGATAGGGAAGAACATCTATGGATTTTAAAGTTTTTAGCTTACTTAAAAAAGTGCCTAGTTCCATTAAATATTTTTCATTATAAGTTATATTTGGCACAACAACGTGTCTTATCCAAAGTGGGATATTTGAGTTTGACAAATATAATGCGAAGTCTAAAATATTTTTATTCGGTGAACCGGTAAGCTTTCTATGTTCCTCTTTGTTAATATGTTTTATATCCAACATAACTAAATCAGTATATTTCATTAAGGTATCAATTTTGCTATGCTCTTTTGGGTTAAATGTTGCACCAGAAGTGTCAATACAAGTATGTATTCCTCGTTCTTTTGCTTTTTTAAAAAAATCTATAAGAAAATCAACTTGTAAGAGAGGTTCTCCTCCAGATACAGTAATACCACCACGACAAAACTCTTTATTTTTTTCGTATTCATATAAAAGTTCATCGGCAGTTTTTTCTATAGCATAGTTTTCTATGTGGAAAGTATCCGGATTATGACAATATAAACATCTAAGGGGACAACCTTGAAAAAAGATTAAAAACCTAATTCCGGGGCCATCTACTGTACCTAAGGTTTGTATTGAATGGATTTTAGCAGTTAAAGTACTCATTATAATTCTTGATGAAATGTTCTTGAGATAACGTCATCTTGTTGCTCTTTTGTTAGCTTTATAAAGTTAACTGCATACCCAGAAACTCGTATAGTTAAGTTTGGATAGTTTTCTGGGTGTTGCTGTGCATCAAGTAATGTGTCTTTGTTTAAAACATTTACATTTAGGTGATGGCCACCTTTTTCCACATATCCATCTAAAATCGAAACTAAGTTGTTGATTTGTTGTTCTGATACATTTTGCATAATATCAATTCCTTTCTTTTTATAATTTTTTATTAAAGTTATGTTAGTCTAAATCAATATTTGGTAGAGAACACGGCATATTGTTATCACAAGAACTTGTACCGTCACTAAATAAATCAATATCAAGGTCGCCAACTAGAACTTTTGTATCTTTACCTAAAGCATCTGGTATAATAGTAAAGGTGTTTGAAATACCGTCTTGGGAATGTCTAAAAGGTAGTTTTGCAACGGAAGCAAGTGATGCTGCGGCACCATTTGTATCACGTCCATGCATAGGGTTTGCTCCCGGTGCGAGAGGAACTCCCATTTTTCTACCATCTGGAGTATTACCTGTCTTTTTACCATAAACTACATTTGATGTTATAGTTAAAATAGACATAGTTGGTATACTATCACGATATGTATGATGTTTTTTAATTTTTTTCATAAAGTTACGTACAAGGTCTGAAGCTATATCGTCAACTCTATCATCGTTGTTACCGAATTTTGGGAAGTCGCCTTCTATTATATAATCAACAATTAGACCTTGATCGTTTCTAACTACTTTTACTTTGGCATATTTTATAGCAGATAGGGAGTCGGCAACTACAGAAAGCCCTGCTATACCTGTAGCAAAATATCTTTTTACATCTCTATCGTGTAGAGCCATTTGAACTCTTTCGTAGGCGTATTTATCATGCATATAGTGTATAACATTTAGAGTGTTAACGTAAAGACCTGCAAGCCAATCTGTCATTGATTCGAACTTATCCCATACCTCTGTAAAGTCTAAGTAATCACCTTCAACAGGGCGATATTTTGGTCCTACTTGCTCTCCTGTCTTTTCATCTACACCACCGTTAATTGCATAAAGTAAACACTTTGCAAGATTTGCACGAGCACCGAAAAATTGAAGCTCTTTACCAACTACCATACTTGATACACAACAAGCTATAGCGTAATCAGAGCCATGTACTTCTCGCATAGTATCATCGTTTTCATACTGAATAGATGAAGAAATAATCGACATTTTTGCACAATATTTTTTAAATGCACTTGGTAGTTTAGTAGACCAAAGTACTGTTAAGTTTGGTTCTGGGGACGGTGATAAAGTCGTCAAAGTGTGTAAATAGCGAAAGCTTGTTTTTGTTACAAGGTGATTACCATCAACACCAACACCACCTATACTTTCAGTTACCCATGTAGGATCACCTGAAAATAATGAGTCGTATTCCTTTGTTCTTGCAAAACGTACAAGGCGTAGTTTCATTATAAAGTGGTCTATATATTCTTGTAAATCAGTTTCTGTAGCTGTTCCTTCTTGTAAGTCACGTTCAGCATAAATATCAAGGAATGTAGAGGTTCTACCTAAACTCATAGCTGCTCCGTTTTGTTCTTTTACTGCGGCTAGGTATCCAAAATATAGCCATTGTACAGCTTCTTTAAAGTTTGTTGCAGGTTTTGATATATCAAAACCATATATTTTACCAAGTTCACATAATTCATCTAAGGCTCTTACTTGTTCCGATAGTTCTTCTCTAATTCTAATATTTTCAGAAGTCATTCGTGAAAGAGTAGTAGCAATTTCTTCTTTTTTTGAGGCAATAAGGAAATCTGTACCGTATAATGCTACTCTTCTATAGTCACCTATTATACGTCCACGTCCATATGCATCAGGTAATCCTGTAATAATACCAGATTTACGTACAAGTTTCATTTCTGGTGTATATGCGTCAAAGACACCTTGATTATGTGTTTTTCTATACTTTGTAAAGATGTCGATTACATTAGGGTCTATTGTGTAACCATGTTGTTCTAGGGATACTTCTGCCATACGTATACCACCAAAAGGTTGTAATGAACGTTTTAAAGGCTTATCTGTCTGTAAACCTACTATTGTTTCTAAGTCTTTATCTATATAGCCTGCATGGTGAGATGTAATAGTTGATACTATTGACGTATCCATATCTAAAACCCCACCTGCTTTATGTTCAGCTTTTGTTAGCTCAGATACTTTATCCCATAATTTTTTTGTTTTTGGAGTTGCTTCACTTAAAAAGGACTCATCACCATCGTACATAGTGTAATTTAACTTTATAAAATCACGAACGTTTGGGGAAGAGGTAGACCAACGACCTGGTTTAAACCCACGCCACATAGTGTTTAGATATTTTTCTCGCTCCATTTTTATATCTCCTTTTAGACTTAAAATATGTAACAGTTTACAGCGAAGGTGCTGAAAAAGGTTAGAAAAAAATTATACTACACAAAAATTAGCGTTCATACTTCACTTATTTTATGCAATCTCACTATTTTTGTTTACGTTCTCATTACTATAATTTTTTTCTTTTCGACTTTATCAGCACCCTACTTCACAGCTTAATATAACATTTTTATATATGTTATGTCAAGTTAACATTTTTTTACATTTGATTGTTTTTATTGTTAAAAACTAAGTTTATACAAGGATATTTAATTTTTAGGAGGAGATTTTATATAATATTTTGAAATAGTTAATAAATTGATTTAATAAAGTTGAAAATATGTATATAGTAATAAAATTAATTGTCGGTTTTGCTTAAAAATAAAAAAATAAGGTGGAAAATTAAATTTAGGCAACATTGCAAAATGCAACGTTGCCATCTATCTTATTTTTAATATATTTATTGTCTATTAAAGTAATCTATGCCATCTGTAGGCTTAAAATATGTTCTAATATAGCCATCAGAAGATATAAAAACAATTTCGTTACTTTCTTCTAAGTAAAAAATGCTATCTCCATCTTCAGCTTCTGTTTTATGTAGAGAGTCTTCTGAGTTTATAACTACATTTGCACCATTTACATAATCATCAATAGATGTGTAGCCAAACTCATCTTTGTGTTTTTCAAAGTGGCTATCTAAAGTAGAGCTATCTTTAAAAGAATATGATGTTGTGTTATTTTCTATAGAAGGGTTATTTTTTATAGTAGAGTTGCTTTCTTCTGGTAAAAGGTTATCTCCAAAGAGTAAAGCACCTATTATCATTATAACTACTGCTATTAAAGAGTTTTTACCTGTTTTTTTACTTGAAGTAGGTTGTGTAGTTTTCTCATTATTATGTTTATTTTTTTCTCTACACTCACTACATCTTTTAGGTAAATCTAAGTTTTTAGAATTATAAAAATTAATTTCACCTTCAGTCAATATAAATTCTTTATTACAATCTTTACATATTTTTTTCACATAGCACCTCTATATTATTGTTCCGCCACCAGCTACTAAATCTTCATCGTAAACTACTATTGCTTGACCTCTTGTTTGGGCACGTTGTGGTTCTAAAAATGTAACTTTTAAGATGCCCTCATTATATTCTACGTAACAATCTGAAGGTTTTGCAGAATAACGTATTTTAGCTTTGTATATTTTATCTTTTTCAAATTCTGTTATACTCATAAAATTTACATTTTTTGCATAAACAACTGTATTAAACAAGTCTTCATTATCACCTAAAGTTATATTTCCAGTTTCTATATTAATATCCGTTATAAATGCAGGTTTACCTAAGGCTATACCAAGACCTTTTCTTTGTCCTATTGTATAGTAAATAATTCCTTTATGATTACCTAGCACTTTACCATTTTTATCTACGAAGTTACCTTGTTTTATTTCTTTATCGCTATTTTCTTCTATAAATTTACCATGATTATTATCTGGTATAAAACATATTTCTTGGCTGTCCGGTTTATTCGCTACAGTTAGTCCTATATCTGTTGCTATTTTACGAATTTCATCTTTTGTAAACTTACCTACAGGTACTAAAGTTTTTGATAGTTGTTCTTGAGTTAAGTTATATAAAGAATAGGTTTGATCTTTTGCTGCTGTTTTTGAAGTTTTTATAGAATATCTTCCATTATCTAGTTGCACAATGTTTGCATAATGACCGGTAGCTATATAATCTGCACCAAGCATCATTGCTTTCTTTAAAAAACTTTCCCATTTTACATATCTATTACAAGCTATACATGGATTTGGCGTATTTCCTTCAATATATTCTTCTATAAAGTAATCTATAACATTTTTTTGAAATTCTTCACGAAAGTTCATAACGTAATAAGGAATATCAAGAGTATCTGCTACACGTCTTGCATCTGCTGTTGCTTTTGAACCACAACAACCATTATTTGTTTCACATACATCACGATCTTCTTTTTGCCATATTTGCATTGTTACACCTATAACGTTATAGCCTTCTTTTTTTAATAAGTAGGCTGCTACAGAGCTATCAACTCCACCACTCATACCTAAAACTACTGTTTTCTTCAATATTTTCCCTCCCTATACAAACTGTAAATATATTTTCTCTACTATATTATACTACAAATAAAATTCATAGGCAACACAAAATAAGTAATGAGCATTTTACTATAGGAATGTAAATTTTTTTGAATAATTGAAATCCAAAAAAATAGAGATAATTTTAAAAATAAAACAATTCAAATTATCATTTGAGTTGTTTTTTATCATTTAGTAAAATTTAAAATAGTAATTTTTAAGAAATAAAACTTTTTTTTATATGTAAAATATTGAGAATAAATTATAATCAATATTAATTAGTAAAATTTATAGTTAAAATTTTACTCTTAGTTTACTAATTATTTGCAAAAAATACAATGAAAAAATGGCTTAAAATAAGGAATTTAAAAAATAAATAAAAAAATTAAAACTTTTTTTAAAAAAAGTGTTGACAAATTAAATGATAACTGTTATTATGTAATAGAAATCCCTACTACGGTGATAGGAATTTAAACAAGAAGGGGGGCAAATGAGAAAATAATTTGTTAAGTAATAATATAATTATCATTAGGGATTAAATTTCAAATGGGTTTGAAATTACATAAAATATAAAATATAAAAATTGGGAGAATTAAAATGATAAGAAACGTAAAAAAAATTGCAACTAGCATATTGGCTGGTACTATGGTAATAAGTGGAATGACATTTCCGGTATTAGAAATTCAAGCTAGTGAAGGCGATACTCAAAGTAAAAGAGTTGTAGTATATTTTCCAAATTGGGGGTTATACTCTGCGGCTCACCAAAATATGAAAGTTTCTGATTTACCTTGGGATAAAATAACACATATAAATCACGCATTCTTTACTGTAGGTGAAGATAACAGAATAGTATCTACTGATGATAATGCCGACTTCTCATGGAGTGGCAAAGACGGTCACTTCGGAGATTATGAAGAATATAGCAAAACTTATCCTGATGTTGAAGTTTTAATTTCTGTTGGTGGTTGGACTAAAAGTCATAACTTCCATGATATGGCAATGACAAAAGCTTCAAGAGCTGAGTTTATTGATAGTACATTAGACCTTATGGAAGAATGGGACTTTATCGATGGTTTTGATATCGACTGGGAATATCCGGGTGTTGATAGAGATGCTGATCCTAACGACCAATATGATATGGGTTCTCCGGGGGGAGAAGAAGATAGAGAAAATTATACATTACTATTAAAAGAGATGAGAGAAGCTTTTGATAGTCATGGTTATGAAGATAAATTATTAACTGCTGCTGTGCCTGCAAGTCCTGCTAAGGCTCAAGCTGTAAATCCTGATGAATATTCTCAATACTTAGACTACATTAATGTTATGAACTATGATATTCACGGAGCATGGGACAGTGTTACAGGTCATCAATCACCTATATACGATAATCCTAACTTTCCATATACAGAATCTCATAATTTAACTTTAGAGGCTACTTTAGAGTTTTATCACGAAGAATATGGTATTCCAAAAGATAAACTTGTAGGTGGTACACCTTTTTACTCACGTGGTTGGGGTGGAGTTACTGCAAATAGTGCTGAAGAAGCTTTGTTTGCTACTGCTACTGGCAACTACTTAGGTCTTTGGGACGATCCTGCTAATCCTTATCCGGGAGGTCAAGAACCTTATTGGAAAATTAAACAATATGAGCAAAGCTCTGAGTGGGAAAAAGGTTATGATGAGTACTCAAAAGTACCTTATTTATACAATAAATCTAAAAAAGTGTTTTTAACTTATGAAGATGAACAATCTTTAACTGAAAGAGCAAACTTTATAAATGATAACGGTTACGGTGGTTTAATTGCTTGGGAAATTTCAGGTGATGTTAAATCAAGCTATCCTTTAACTACTATAATGTATGAACAAATGGTAGGTCAATATAAAGACGTTTTACCTCGTGCTGCAAAAATCGAATCTGCTTTGACAGATAAATATAATGAAGCAAAAATTACTGTTACATTACCATCAAATGCAAAAACAGAAAAAATTACTATTAAAGATAATGACAAAATAATTACGGAGATTACAACAAATGATAGCAAGTCAGTTTATGAATATACAGCTTCTAATCTTACAGATGGAGCTCATACATTTACTGTTATATCCTCAAATAGTAAAGGTATTACAAATGGCACAAGCTCAACGAAAGTTACTGTTGATGCACCTAAGTTAAAAGCTGTTGAAGTTTCTGCTAATAAAACAAGCTCTCAAGGTACTCATACGATTTCTGTAAAGGTTCCTGCTTTTAACAAAGGTACAAATGTTGCTTTATATGAAAATGATGTAGTAGTACAAAACTTTACTGTAACTAAAGAAAGTAAAGATGTTCAAACATTAACTTTTGAGGCTAAAGGTCTTACTACTGGTACATATAACTATGTAGCAAAAATTACAGATGGAACTAACACATTAAATAGTAATAGTGTTGCTGTTAACGTTAGAGATGCTTCTGCTGGTGATTTTGAGTTAGACCAAAAAGTTACAAGCTCATGGGGTACTGGTTTTAACTTCTCTGGTGTTCTAACAAATAAGAGTGATTATACTTATAAAAATGTAGAAATTACATTTAAGTCTGACCAAAAAATTGACTCTGTATGGAGTGATTTAACTTTAGTTAAATCTTCGGGTAATACTTATACTTTAAAACCGGCTTCATATATGGCTAATGAATTTAAACCGGGTAACTCATATAGCTTCGGTGGTGGTGGTCAAGGTAACCCTGATACTTTCTTAATATACGATATTCAAGTAAATGGTGATATTGATATGTCAGATGTTTTACCTGTTGCACCTACTGTAAAAGTAAATAAAACAAATACAAATGGTCAATACTCTTTAACTGTAAATGCACCTGCTAACAATAAAGGTGAAACTTTAGAAATATATGAAAATGATGTTTTAGTTAAAAGTGTAGCTTTAAATGGCACAAATGAAACAACTATAGATTTTAATAAAACTGCATATGGTACATATAACTACTATGCAAAAATCGTAAATGCACATGGTGAGGCTAAGAGTTCAAGTGTTTCTTATACTTATGAAAAACCAGTTCTTAAAGCACCTAGTATTTCTGTAAACAAAGCTACAAATAACGGTGACTATAAATTAACTGTAACTGCACCTTCAAATAGTACTGCAACTAAAGTTGCTATATTTGAAAATGGTACAAAAGTATATGAAGAAAACGTAACTGCTTTAAGTCAAAATGATCAAAATGTATCTTTTGTTGTTAATGATAAAGCTGTAGGTAGTTATAGCTATGTAGCTAAATCTTTTGATGGTACTACGGAGCTTTCATCAAGTGCTTTAAATGTTAATGTTGTAGCTGAAGAAGTAAAAGAAGAAAGCTTATGGCCTTCACAAGTTTTTGCTCCTTATGTTGACGTTACATTATGGGATCCAAAATATAAAATATCTGAAGTAACTGATACAGATTTCTTTGTTCTTGCATTTATCGTATCTGATGGTTCATTACAACCTATTCCTACTTGGGGTGGCTATAGCTCTTATGATATGACATATTTCCAAGAAGAAATCGCTAAAGTACGTGCTCGTGGTGGAGATGTTATGATCTCAATAGGTGGTGCTATTAATTCACCTATAGCTGCTACTGCTAAAACAGCTCAGGAAACAAAAGATATTTATGCTGAAATAATTGATGCTTATGATTTAACTAAACTTGACTTCGATATTGAAGGTAACTGGGTAGCTCACCCTGAATCAATTCAAAGACGTGCAGAAGCAATTAAACTTTTACAAGAAGATCCTGAATATTCTGATGTTGAAATATGGTACACATTACCAGTTTTACCTACAGGTCTTGACTATAACGGTTTAAATGTAGTTAAAAATGCTGTTCAAAATGGTGTTCGTCTTGACGGTGTAAACGTTATGGCTATGGAATATGGAACAAGCTTTGTACCTACTAAGACACAACCGGGCGATTTAGGTAATATCGCTATAGATGTAATCGAAAACTTAAAAGCACAATTAAATACTGTTTACAAAAATGACGGTCAAAATAAAACTGAAGAAGAACTTTATGATATGATAGGTATTACTCCTATGTTTGGTCAAAATATCAATAAAAATGAAGTTTTCTATGCTGAAGATGCTGAAATATTAGCTGATTATGTTAATGAAAAAGGCGTAGGTTTATTATCTATGTGGTCACTTGAAAGAGATCAAGCTGGTAAACAAGCTATTGGTACTTATAATCATAGTGGTATTCAAAGTGGTGACTTAGAATTTACAAAAATCTTTAGTCAAATAATGGACGACGAAGAAGTAACAACACCAGAAGTTGTAGCA
>JBKECM010000187.1:0-2055 GCA_047974615.1 Lachnospirales bacterium | reverse complement strand
AGTAAAAAGCACACTAGCATTGCCAAACTTAGTTGAAATACAAAGTTTAGAAGATGAAGATGCTAAAGTCGGTCACAAGTCAGATGTAGACGATTTTTTCGGCTATAAAAACCATATAGCTCAGTATTTTTGCTGAAGCAAAAAACAGTGCAAGCACTGACCGACCTTCTTGTCGGTACAATTTAAGCGAAGAAGGTATCATTACAGGTCTATCAGTAACTAATGGTACATCAGCAGATAATAAAGAGTTTGAAAACATCATAAATCAAAAATAAACCCGACGAACAAGAGCGACGAAGTCGTTCTTCGCAAAGCGAAGAATTTCGACTCGTAATAGTGGTGTAGAAATTAAGGACATTGCGAGTGACAAAGCTTATTCTACTTGTACCGAAAAGAAGTTCGGTTAAATACGACTTCAAGGAGTATTTAAGTTTTGCTTTAGCAAAACTACTGAAAGTGATATTTTGAAGTTTGGTATTTATGAAGATATAAATATAATCTCTAAATTAAAAGATAATGTTAAAAGCAAAGAGTATAGTTGTGTTTGAATTAAAAAAGTGAGCTTATTTCAGCAGCTTCTCAAAAAATAGTTTAGTTAAGTTGTTCTATCCTTACTTTTTATTCTTTTATATAATCCATCATCTACACTAATCCCTGTGTATTTTTTTATATACGGCTGAATGTCAACTCTCATAATTCGCTCTAACCCTTAATTTAACTCTTCTTCAACTAAATCCAATGCGCTTCTTATAACTTTATCCATGTCATAGTAAGTATAATTTCCTAATCTACCACCAAAAATTACATTATTTTCTTTTACCATATCTTTGTATTTTAACAGTAAATTCATGTTTTTTTCATCATTAATTGGATAATATGCTTCATCACCATACTTCCATGCTTTAGGGTGTTCTCTTGTAATTATTGTATTTTCGGTCTCAGCAAATTCAAAGTGTTTATGTTCAATTATTCTAGTAAACAAAATATCTCGTACATTATAATTTACTACTGCATTGCCTTGGTAATCACTAATGTCAACTATCTCATTCTCAAATGATAAACTCCTATATTCCAACATTCCGTATTTATGTTCGTAAAACTCATCAATCATTCTAGTAAATATCAATTTGTCAGCAACATTTTCATAGTTGGAATATTTTTCATAAAAATCACAATTCAGCTCTACATCTATACCTTCAAGCATTTTTTCAATAATTTTAGTATAACCTCCAATTGGAATCACCTGGTACTTATCATTAAAATAGTTATTATTGTATGTAAATCTTAAGGGCAACCTTTTAATGATAAAGACCGGTAACTCTTTACAATCTTTTCTCCACTGCTTTTCAGTGTAACCTTTTATCAATTTTTCGTAAATATCATATCCTACTAGACTTATTGCCTGTTCTTCCAAATTTTCAGGCTCGTTTATGTTAAACCTTTCTTTTTGTTCTTTTATTTTGGACATTGCTTGCTCTGGTGTAATTACACCCCATATTTTATTAAATGTATTCATATTAAATGGTAGATTGTATATTTCCCCTTTATAATTGGCAATAAGTGAGTTAATAAAATTATTAAAATTACAGAAATTATTAATATATTTCCAAACTTCTTCATCACTTGTGTGAAATATATGCGCACCATATTTATGCACATTTATTCCATATTCTTCCTTGGTATAGATATTCCCAGCAACGTGATCTCTTTTATCTATTACTAGGCATCTTTTTCCTCGCTTTTTAGCCTCATATGCAAATATTGAGCCAAATAAACCTGCACCTACTATTAAATAATTATATTTCCTTTATATCACCTTTCTGTAACTAACTTACCAATATATTTTTTACAACCTTTTATATTTGACATCAACAAAATCTCACAAAATTATTTATTCTATATCACCGCTATGTAAAATACATATATAATACCATTATCGACAAACTTATAAATTTTATTTAGTGATTTACATTTTTTTGTAACACTTAGTTCGGAAATTTCAAGTGTGGTCTACTAAAAAAAGTAGACAGTTTTCAACTTGTCTTTTTATAATAG
>JBKECM010000186.1:0-6975 GCA_047974615.1 Lachnospirales bacterium | reverse complement strand
AAATCATCGTGCATGTCGCATAAATTAGCACTCGTTCCTCGCTGATTTTATGCTATCTCACTATTTTTGTGCCATTAGCATTAGTAATATTTTTTTCTTCTTTGACTTTTTCAGCACCCTCGCATAGTTGCGTTCATATAATTTGACCATAGGTATATTTAATACAATTATATATAAAAATTTTACGAATATATTACAAGAATATTGCAAAAATGAAGTAAATTATAAATAAATATGCAAAAAGGGAAAGAGATTGAAAAAAAAGTAAATGTTGAAAATGTAAAAAAAACTTAATTATACTTACAATAAATATTGTCTTTTTAGTTTTTATTATTTTACAATAGGTAATTAAATAATGTAAATTGGTGCATGTGACTAAAAAAAACTAGTTTTTGTTTTTAAATTTATAAAGAATATATAAAATAAAAGTAATATTTTTTTTGAAGTAAAAATTAAGAAAAATGATTTTTTAGTAGACAAAAGATTAAAATTGTGATATCATTCAAACATATAAAAAAGGAAGACTAACTTTTAAAGTAATAGTTCTTTATATAAAAGGAGGAATATTTAATGAAAAAGAATTTATTTAAAGGTGTTTCATTAGTACTTGCATGTTCATTAGTTTTAGCATCATGTAGTAATGGCACAACAACTACTGATACTAGTACTGAGGGTGATACTGCAACAACTGACGCAACTGACGTGCAAGATAGAGAAGCTACTGACGTTGAAACTGTAGAAGCTAACACTGAAGCTCCTAACCCTGCTTTAAGTCGTGAAGATGTATCTAACACTTTTGTTACTACAACTTCTGCACCACCTGCTGGTGTATTTAGCCCTGCTTATTATACAAGTGCATATGACTCTAACATTGTTAGTTTGTTATTTGAAGGCCTTATCTCTATGAATAGAGAAGGTGAATATGTACCAAATATCGCAGAAAGTTATGAAATATCTGAAGACGGTTTTACTTATACATTTAAAATGAAGCAAGACGTTACTTTCTCTGATGGTACACCTCTTACTGCAAAAGACGTTGAAGCTACTTACTTAATATTAGCTGACCCTACTTATGATGGTAGATATGTTTCTGTAGTTCAAGATATGGTAGGTTTTGATACTTTCTCTGCTGAGGGAAATACTGATACTACTATGGAAGGTATTAAAGTAATAGATGATTACACAATATCTTTCACTTTTAAAGAGGCTTTAAGAACAAATCTTTCAAACTTGAGTATGCAAGTTATGTCTCGTGACTACTATGGATATGAAAAAGGTAACTTAGAGCAAGTTAAATCTTTACAAAATCAACCACTTGGTTCTGGTAGATATAAATTAGACAGATTTGAAGTAGATCAATTCGTTGAAATGTCTTTAAATGAAAACTATACATTAGGTGAGCAACCAGATTTTGAAAGAGTTGTAATTAAAGCTGTTGCTGATGCTTTAAGTGCTGAAGAACTTGTTGCTGGTAATATCGACTATGTTTCTGGTGAAATTTTACCTGAAAAAATCGAAACTGCTTTATCTCAAGAGTATATCGGTGCTGCTAAATATCCACGTTCTGGATATGGTTACTTAGCTATGAACACTCGTGAAACTTCTCCAACTTCTGACCAAAGAGTACGTCAAGCGTTACAATTCGGTTATGACGGTCAAGCTTTCTGTGATGCTCATTTCCAAGGTTTAGCTGTACCTCAAGATATTCCTTTCTCTCAAGTTTCTTGGGCTTATACTGAAACTTTACAAAATGACTTAATCAAGTATGATTATGACTTTGAAAAAGCTTCTGCTTTATTAGACGAAGCTGGTTGGATCATGGCTGATGACGGATTTAGATATAAAGATGGTCAAAAGTTAATCGTTAGAATGCCTGCTATGCCTGAGCATGCTGTTCTTGATACTTTAGTACCTATGTTAATTCAAGAGTGGGGTGAGCTTGGTGTTGAGATGGACATCACATACATGGAGTTTAACTCATTAATCGAAAAAGTACAAAATGGCGATGGAACTGACTGGGATATCTTCTTTATGGCTTCTAGCTGGACTACTCCAGACCCTAATACTAGCCGTACTACATGGCACTCCGATTACATCGGAAAAGGTATGAGTAACTATATCGGTTATTCTAACCCAGAACTTGATGCTTTATGGGACGAAGGTAGAACAATTTTTGATATCGAAGAAGCTATACCTGTATATGAAGAAGTAGGTAGAATCATCAATGAATCTGCTGCTTATATAGTAGTATATGCTAACCTTTACCACGACTTATACAATGCTAGACTTTCTAATGTAAATCCTCATGCTTTATGGAGTTGGGATTCAGATATGACTACTTGGGAAGTAAATAACGCTGCTCAATAATTTTAAACTTAATAAAATATTTTTAGAAATAGAAAAGTCTATTTTAGGCTTTTCTATTTCTGCTTATAATTTTTAATATTATTTAATTTAAATTTATTACTGAGAGGAGTTATTATATGGGTAAATATTTACTTAAAAGAATACTTCATTTAATTCCTGTTTTAATTATTGTTTCTATTGTAATGTTTGGTATTACTAAACTTATGCCTGGTGACCCTGTAACTGCCATTATTGGTGAAGCAGAGGTTACACCACAAAAAGTAGAGCAAATAAGAGCTTTATATGGCTTAGATAAAAGTTATCCAGAACAATATGCAATGTGGATTGAACGTAGTATTAAAGGCGATTTTGGTGATTCTGTTCAATATAGACAACCTGTTACAGAAGTAATGGGTAATCGTATAATGAATAGCTTTATATTAAACATCACAGCTATAGTTATAGCACTTGCTATCGCTATACCGCTGGGTATTACTACGGCTGTAAAAAAATACAGTCTTTTTGACAATGTTATGACAACAGTCGCAATGATAGGTATATCACTGCCATCATTTTTCTTAGCATTAATATTAATTTACATTTTTGGTGCAAAACTACGTGTTTTACCTATGTCTGGTATGATTACTGCCGGTTCAAACTATACTGGCTTTAAATATTTTTGGGACGTAGTACAACATATGATTTTACCTGTTTCTATTTTAGCTTTCGGTTCTGTTGCTTCATATACAAGATATATTAGAAGTGCTATGACTGATGTTATTAAAATGGACTATATTAGAACTGCACGTTCAAAAGGTTTAACTGAAAAAGTTGTTATCTATAAGCATGCTTTTAGAAATGCACTTTTACCTGTTGTTACATTAATAATAATGGGCTTACCTTCTCTATTTGCTGGTTCTATTGTTATTGAGACATATTTCCAATGGCCTGGTATTGGTCGTGTTATGTATGCTTCTGTTACTAATCGTGACTTTAATCTTATGTTAGCATCAAATATGTTTTTCGTATTTTTGATGCTCGGTTCTAACGTTTTAGCTGATATAGTTGCTGCGTTCTTAGATCCAAGAATAAAGTTAGAATAGGAGGTTGCGTAGATGAGTGAAGAAAAATTAATAAACAATAATTTAGAACAAACTTTGGAAAAACAAGAAGAAGTTGCAAATCCTTGGAAAGTATTCTGGGGTAGATATAAGAAAAATAAGGTTGCTGTTATAGCACTCATTGTTTTTTTAATACTAGCTTTACTTGCTATTTTTGCACCTTTTCTTACTCCATATGATAGAGATTATATTGACCTTGTACAAAAATTTAAGCCACCTTCTTCTGAACACTGGCTTGGTACTGATATCGTTGGTCGTGACTACTTTACACGTATGTTATATGGTGGTCGTATATCTCTTACAGTTGGTCTTGTTGCAGCTTTAGTTTCTGTTGCAATAGGTGTTGCTGTTGGTGGGGCGGCAGGTTATTTTGGTGGTAAAGTTGATAACTTACTTATGCGTATCGCAGAAATCGTTGCATCTTTCCCTTTTATGCCTATGATGATTACATTATCATTTATGCTTCAAGGTACTGGTATCTCTAGTACTGCGAAACTTTACTTTACTATGGTACTTATCGGTGCTTTAGGCTGGCCAGGTCTTGCACGTCTTGTACGTTCTCAAATTCTTACTTTACGTGAACAAGAGTTTATGGAAGCTACTGAGGCTATCGGTGTATCAAACTTTAAAAAAATATTTAAACATTTAATACCTAACGTATTATCTGTTATTATCGTTTCCGGTACTTTGAAAATGGCAAGTGCTATTCTTACTGAGTCTACTTTATCTTTCTTAGGTTTAGGGGTTATTCCTCCAACACCTACTTGGGGTAATATGATAAAAGATGGTAACGAAATATATACACTTAATAATAGACCTTGGATTTGGATTCCACCAGGGGTTGCTATATTCTTAGCTGTTGTTTCAATTAACTTAATCGGTGAAGGTTTACGTGATGCCTTTGACCCTAAATCAGACAGAAGGTAGGTGAGTTTTTATGTCAGAAAAATTATTAGAAGTTAAGGGTATGAAAACTCATTTCTTTACAGATGCTGGTGTTGTTAAGGCTGTTGATGGAATTGACTTTTCTATTGAGCCAGGCAAAACTCTCGGTATTGTAGGTGAGTCTGGTTGTGGTAAAAGTATGACTTCTATGTCTATTTTACGTTTGCTCGAACACCCAGGTAAAACTGTTGCTGGTGAAATTCTATTTGATGGCAAAGATTTACTTAAACTTTCTGAAAAAGAAATGCGAACTGTTCGTGGAAATGATATTTCAATTATTTTTCAAGAGCCTATGACATCTTTAAATCCTATATTTAAGGTTGGGGAACAGATTATGGAGCCTATTTTGTTGCACCAAAATCTTGACAAAAAGCAAGCTCGTATAAAAGCTATTGATATGCTTAGAATAGTTGGTATTCCACGTCCTGAACAAATTGTTGACGATTATCCTCACCAATTATCTGGTGGTATGCGTCAACGTGTTATGATCGCTATGGCTTTAGCTTGTGAACCAAAGTTGCTTATTGCTGATGAACCAACGACAGCACTTGATGTTACAATACAAGCTCAAGTTTTAAAAATAATGAACGACCTTAAGGCTAACTTAAATACTTCAATTATGTTTATTACTCATGACTTAGGGGTTATTGCCCAAATGGCTGATCACGTTATAGTTATGTATTCAGGTAAAGTTGTGGAAGATGCTCCGGTTGGTGAACTTTTCAAAAACCCTAAGCACCCTTATACAATAGGTTTATTTAATTCAATTCCTGATATTGATAGTGAAGAAACTCGTTTAGAGTCTATTGACGGTAAAGTTCCAAACCCATTATTTTTACCTGAAGGATGCAATTTTGCACCTAGATGTAAATTTGTTTGTGAACGTTGCCTTAAAGAAGAACCTGAGTTACTTGAACTTACACCTGATCATAAGGTAAACTGCTTTGTTGCTATGGAAGGTGGTGTTACTCGTGACTAAAGAAAATGAACAAAAAAAAGAAGATTTATTAGTAGTTAAAAACCTAAAAAAATATTTCCCTATTACAAAAGGGTTTACTAAAAAAGTTGTTGCACACGTTAAAGCCACAGATGATGTATCTTTTACTATTAAAAGAGGTGAAACACTATCTTTAGTAGGTGAGTCTGGTTGTGGTAAGTCTACTACTGGTCGTGCTATATTACGTTTACATGAACCAACAAGTGGCGAAATATATTTTAAAGGTAAGAACATAATGGAATTACCTAAAAAAGATTTAAAACCACTTAGAAAAGAAATGCAAATTATTTTCCAAGATCCTTATAGTTCTCTTAACCCTAGAATGTCCGTAGGGCAACTCGTTGGGGAAGGTATGAAAATCCATAAAATATGTAATAGTGAGGCAGAATATAATGAAAAGATAACTGAAGTTGTTGAACGTTGTGGTCTTGCAAACTACCATATTAATAGATATCCTCACCAGTTTTCTGGTGGTCAAAGACAACGTATTGGTATTGCTCGTGCTTTAGCTTTAAATCCTGAGTTTATTGTATGTGATGAGCCGGTTTCAGCTCTCGACGTTTCTATACAATCACAGGTTATTAACCTTATGATGGATTTACAAGAAGAATTTGGTATGTCTTATCTTTTCATATCACATGACTTAAGTGTTGTTAAACATATAAGTAACAACGTAGGAGTTATGTATTTAGGTTCTTTAGTAGAAATCGGTAATAAAAATGATGTTTACTCTAATCCTAAACACCCTTATACTGAAATTTTACTTAAAGCTATACCTCGTCCAAACCCTGAAAAAGGTTTTGAAGGTACACCTATAGATGGAGATTTACCAAGTAATGTAAATTTACCTGCTGGTTGTAAATTTAACACTAGATGTCCTTATGCTAAGCCTAAATGTTTTGAAGAAATTCCTTTACTTAGAGAAATTACACCTGGACATAGAGTAGCTTGTCATTATGCAGAATAGGTAAAAGATGAAATTTTTTAAGAAAAAAGACGAAGAAGAAAGACCTACATTTTATGTGGGGAAAACTGATGACTACAACGAAGAACCTTTTGAGGAAGATATCAAGGTTGGCTTTAAAGATTTTTTAGCTATGACTATTGCCATGGCTTGGGCTATAATTCCTTTTGTTCTTATTGGTGTTGTTTTTACGGTTATACTTGCACTTGTTATGTTCGGGTTTTAATCTTTAAGCTAAAACTTGTATTTTGAGCTTTAATTTACATTAATATGTAAATTAAAGCTTTAAAATAGTAAATATTCCTTTTTTAGGCTTTAAGTTATAGCTTATTTGCCTAGCTGACTAATAGAAATTCTATTAGTCTTTTTTTAATAATGAAAATAAATCTAAGTATATTATTTTAGAAATGTGATGAAAAAGAAAAAACTAAAAATTATCTATTGAAAAATCTTCAAAATATTTTGATATACTGTATTTGTTGAGGGTGCTGAAAAAGTCCAAAAAGAAAAAAATATTACTAATGATAATGGCACGAAAATAGTGAGATAGCATAAAATCAGCGAGGAACGAGTGCTAATTTTATGCGACATGCAAGATGATT
>JBKECM010000185.1:0-22781 GCA_047974615.1 Lachnospirales bacterium | reverse complement strand
TTTTAGAAATTTCCTCATCAGTTTTCATTTTTTTATGAATAAAAAGTTCTGTACTATAGTCATCTAAAGTATCAATAAAATCAACAAGACCTGCAACATCTTTGTAAAAAGTCACACGGCTTTGTAAAAAAGATGCTAAAAATCTTAAATCTGTATTACTTTTGATATTTTCTTTTAAAATAGGCTCTACATTTGAGTAAAATTTTTCAAACTCCATAGCCTTCATATATTCTCCATTAAACCATTTTAGCTTTACAGTATCGAAAGCAGATGGACTTTTAGAAATATGTGTAGGCTCAAAATGTTCAACAAGTTCTTCTAAAGTGAAAATTTCACGATTTTCTGAAGGTGCCCAACCAAGTAAAGCAATATAATTCAATATAGCATCAGGTAAAAATCCTTCAGCGATAAGATCTTCAAAAGAAGCATCTCCCCTTCTCTTTGAAAGTTTAGAACCACTTTGGTTTAACATAAGAGGCAAGTGAACATATACAGGTATATCCCAACCAAAAGCCTCATATAATAAGTTATATTTAGGAGTAGATGATAAATATTCAGAGCCACGTACAACGTGAGTAATGTCCATAAGATGGTCATCTATAACATTTGCAAAATTATAAGTAGGTAAACCATCTGTTTTGATTAAAACTTGATCATCAAGTTCTTCTGTATCAACAGTAATATCGCCATATACCTCATCATGCCAAGTAAGTTTTCCTTCACGTATTTTTTGACGTATTACATAAGGAGAGTTATTTTTAAGTTTTTCTTCTACTTCTTCTTTAGACAAATTTAAACAATGTCTATCGTAAACCATAATATCTTTTTCTTTGTCTGTAAGTTCTTCAAGGCGTTCTTTAGAACAAAAACAATAATAAGCTTCACCCTTTTCAACAAGTTCTTTAGCATATACTAAATAACTATCTTTACGTTCCGTTTGAATATAAGGACCATAAGCACCACCGATATCTGGTCCCTCATCGTGCTTTAAACCAGTTATTTTCAAAGTATTATAAATAGCCTCTGTAGCACCCTCAACAAGTCTTGTTTGGTCAGTATCTTCAAGTCTTAAAACAAAAGTACCACCCTCTTTTTTGGCTATTAAATATTCATATAAAGCTGTTCTTAAGTTTCCTAAGTGCATATATCCCGTAGGGCTAGGAGCAAATCTTGTTCTTATCATATTATACCTCTTATCTATAGTATAGTTCCAACATAGTATTTTAGTTATTTCATTAAATCTGCATTTGTTTCACTAAGTAAAATCATTACTTGAAACTTTTTCATACTCTACAAATATTACATTTAATTTTTTCATTAATTATTAAAAAAGATGTAAGGAAACCCTTACATCATATTTTGCAGATTTATATTATTGCAAATCTAATTATATTTATTATACAATATAAGGTGCTAGTTTTTCTTTAATTTCTGCTTCTAAAGAATCATTATGAATATTTAATTCAAGTGGGTTTGCTAAATCTAAAGAGAAAATACCCATAATAGACTTTGCATCAACTACATATCTGTTAGATGCTAAATCAAAATCACCATCATATAAACTTATAGTGTTAACAAAAGCTTTTACCTTATCAATAGAATCTAATTTTAAATTTATTTTAGCCATTTTAAAACCTCCTAATATCATTTTATATTTATCTTAATAATATTATATTAACTTGATTTTGTCAATATATTTGTATAAATGAAATACAAATTTTATAAAAAATTACATTAAGCCTATCCTTATCTACGGTATTTATTTTTTATTAAAATTAATACCTTTATATTAATATATTAAAAAAGTCCAAAATTAAAAATAATATGTCCATATTTCCAACTGTTTTTAATTTTTTTTGCGAAATAACAAAGAGCATACTTTTTGGAAATTTTTGAAAATTGAGCCATTATGAAAAGCATAAAGTCAAATTACCTTTCCTTAAAGTGGTGGCTTGAACCCCTACTATCGGCAGATTAGCCTTTCCTGCCACCTACTCTAACGCTTAAAGATGTGGTCTAATCTGTGAGATAAATTACAGTAAATTTTCTAAATATTTTTTATCCTTTATAATCACTTTCTTTTATATTTACCTCACAATATTTTAACCCTTAAACAAAATATTTTCTATCTAACATTCTATACGATATAGCCTCACTTATATGTTTAACATCAATATTTAAAGCGCCTTCCATATCAGCGATAGTTCTAGCAGTTTTTAAAACTTTAGTATATGCTCTACCGCTCATTTCATAATGGGAAAATGCTATTTTTAATATTTCTTTTTCTTCATCTCCAAGATAACAATATTTTTCTAAAAGTTCTTCTGTAAGTTCACTATTATAATTAATATTTTCATTTTTATATCTATCTCTTTGTATTTTAGTAACTTTTTTTACTATTTCTTTCATATCCTTTGATGACATAGAAGTTTCCTTTGTAGGATTTTCAGACAATTCATCAAAGGCAACGCTATTAGCTTCAACTTGAATATCAATTCTATCTAGCATAGGGCCAGAAATTTTACTTAAATATTTTTTCACATCACTACTATTACAAGTACATTTATTAGAAGCACCATAATAGCCACAAGGGCAAGGGTTCATAGCAGCAACTAGCATAAATTTACAAGGATAAACCACATTTCCGTTAACTCTCGATATAGAAACAATCTTGTCTTCTAAAGGTTGACGCATATTTTCCAAAGCATTTTTACTAAACTCTGTAAATTCGTCTAAAAAAAGCACACCACAATGTGCTAAAGAAATTTCACCGGGTTTAGGAATTTTTCCTCCACCGATTAAAGCAACATCGCTTATAGTGTTATGAGGTGCTCTATATGGAACTTTTTTAATAAGTCTTTTTTTATCTTCAGAAACATTAGCAACACTATATATTTTTGTAACTTCCAGTTGTTCTTCAAATGTCAAATCAGGTAAAACCGTAGGTATACGACTTGCCATCATAGTTTTACCTGTTCCAGGAGGTCCAACTATAAGCATATTATGTCGCCCACTACAAGCAACAACAATAGCACGTTTAACAACTTCTTGCCCTTTTACATAAAAAAAATCTTCGTTATGCTCTTCTTCATCAAAAAAAATATCTTTTTCAAATTTTTTGATTTCTTCGACTTTTAAAATACTATTTACAACTTTTTTTAAATTTTCAACAACATATATATCAATTTCTTTTAAAACAGAAACTTCCTCTGCGTTTTCTAAAGGTATATAAAACTCTTTATACCCCTTTTTAAAAAGACTATCTATTATAGGCAAAGCACCTTGTATACCTCTTATTTCACCATTTAAAGATAGCTCACCTATAAAAAATTTATTTTTAATATCTTCATATTTTATAACGCCACTAACAGCTAAAATACCTATGGCAATAGGTAAATCGTAAAAACTACCTTCTTTTCTTATATTTGCAGGTGCAAGATTTACTATAACTTTACCTAAAGGAAAAGTAAATCCACTGTTTTTAAAAGCACTCTTAATTCTTTCCTTAGATTCTTTTATAGCACCGTCAGGTAACCCTACAATTTCAAAAATAGGCATACCATTCGTTAAATCTACTTCAACTTCTATCTCTATACCTTCGATACCTCTTGTAGCACCACATAAAATTTTAGCAACTATTTTCATACACCCCCATTTTTGAAATATATGTATAATTATACACCATACAGTCAATAATTCCTATAATAAAATAAATTTTTTATATTTAAATTTAGTCCTTTCTGTAAAAAATAACAAACAAGCTTGATTTTTCGTATTTTTTTAGAACGAACGTAAAAAATATTAATTTTTTTAGAAAAAACTATTGAAAATCGAACAATATTTTGCTATAATGATAAAAACAAATGTTCGCTTATATGAAAAGGGGTTTGAATAATATGAAAAAAAGAAAAAATGTAATATTCCATATAGATGTAAATAGTGCTTATCTTAGTTGGGAGGCAGTTTATAGACTTAGTCATGGAGAAGAACTAGACCTTAGAACAGTACCTTCTGTGGTTGGAGGAAGTGAAAAAAGTCGTCATGGTATAGTATTAGCGAAAAGCTATCCAGCGAAAAAATATAATATAAAAACTGGTGAAACAATACAAGAAGCACGTAAAAAGTGTCCAAACCTTGTAGTTGTACCACCTCGTGGTGAAATATACGAAAAAGCAAGCCAAGCTATGTTCGATTTACTTTTAGAATATTCTGACAACGTTCAAAAATATTCCATAGATGAAGGCTTTATAGATTTTAGTGATAATTCTAAAGTATTAAAAAATCCTTATGCAGCAGGGGAAGAAATACGTAAAAGAATTGAAAATGAGTTAGGTTTCACCGTTTGCGTAGGTATCGGTGAAAGCAAAGTGATGGCTAAAATGGCAGGAGAGCTAAAAAAACCAAACTTTACAAACACATTATTTGATGATGAAATTCAAAAATTATGGGATTTACCTGTAGGTGAGCTTTTTATGGTAGGAAGAAAAACAGAAGAAAAGCTTTTACAGTACGGTATAACAACTATAGGTAAACTTGCAAATACTGATATATCTTTTTTAAAACAACTTTTACATTCTCATGGTCAAACTATATGGTCTTATGCTAATGGTTATGATTCAAGTATTGTAAAAAAAGAGTTTTCAGCAGCAAAAAGTTGTGGTCACTCAAGTACTCTACCTTTTAACTTAGACAATATGGAACAAGCAAAAATTATATTTATGGGTCTTATTGAAAAGGTTTGTACACGACTTAGAAACAGCAAGCAAATAGGCTCTGTTGTTACAATTTCTATAAAAAATACAAATAGAGAAGTTACAAGTCACCAAAAAAAGATTATTTCTAAAACAAATAATGCTAGTGTTATTTTTAAAGTGGCTATGGATTTATTCAAAGAAATATGGAGTGGTGAGCCTTTAAGAGCTGTAGGAGTTAGCATTAGCAACTTAGAGTCAGCGAATAATTCACAGATATCTATATTTGATGAAAACATTGAACAAATATCAAAATTAGATAAAACTATAGATGAAATTCGATCAAAATACGGAAAAAGTAAAGTGGTACGTGCAAATCAATTAAACAATTATAGTTATAGAAAATACAATGATAAAGAGTTTCTACAAAAACTATCAGTAACATATTAACTCTATAAAAGCCTTTTAAAAAAATTAATGGAGGTGCATTATAATAAAAGCCCTTTATAAAAAAATATCTGTAATTTGTTGGTTTGATGAGGAAGGCGACGTCAAACCACTAAAAATTAAAATCGATAATGAAGACGGTGAAAGCTACATTTATCCTATATCAAGAATACTTGATAAAAAAAAAGAAAAGCTAATAGGTAATGAAACTATTTGTTTTCTATGTGAAAGCTTAACGGAACTAAAAAAATATCTTTTAGAAATAAAATATGAAATTGCAACAGGGCAATGGATTTTATATAAAATCGAATAGTTAAGTTGGTGTTGCTTGTTTTTAAATTATTAATCGAAAGTACTATAATGTAGCCGTACTGAAAATATTATTGTAACTTATAAATATTCAAATAATATTTTGACATTATACACTAAGGATAGTTAATCATTAATTATATCAAAAAATTATCAATAAACGAAAAGATATACTTTTTTAGTACTATAAATATCAGGGTACGGTAGGGACTATAAACTTAGGAATACTCACAATGTTTTTGAAATTAAAAGATTTTTCTTATTTTCAGATTACCATTATATATACCCGCTTTACATTACGAATGTTTTTGTTATAATCTTGTGGGTAGTGAGTTTTGTTTTGATAATGTTTATTATGAGAAAAAGTGAGGCAAAGAAATTGAATTATTTCTTTGCCTCACTTTTTATAACTTCCAAAAAGAGCTAAAAAAAATTAGACACTTTAGTACATATTAAACAAAAAAAATATTATAATATAATATATATTGACTTATTAAGGAAATCATTATAAAATATATATGGTGTGGTATATACATCAAACTAGTTTGTTTTGTATTTAAACCACTAACTTTATTATAATATTTAATTATTACTTAAATATATTTACTATTTATTAATAATATACATAGTTTCATATTTTATTAACTAAATATTCTTAAGTGAATTTACATATAACAGATCCCTGTAGACTAACTAAATATATAGTAGACGAAATATTATTTTAGATACCTGTTTTTGTATCTTGTAAGTGGCTGAAATGCAATACGAATTATTAATTTAAAGATTAAACCTATTCTGTTTAAGAATAGTTACGCAACCTAAAAAGTTGTAATTTAAAAAAATTAATGAGGAGGTGCATTTTCTTGATAGAGAAAATTATTATAGGACTTATAATGCTTATCTGTGGTTTTGCAGTTGGTGTTCTATATAGAAAAAAAGTGGCAGAAGCCTTAGTTGGAAACGCAGAAAATAATGCAAAAGCCATTATGGATAGTGCCGAAAAAGATGGCGAATCAAGAAAAAAAGAAATTTTAATCGAAGCAAAAGAAGAAAGTATTAAAATTAAAAATGAAATTGAAAACGAAGTAAAAGAAAGACGTAGTGAAGTACAAAAGAAAGAAAAACGTCTTCAACAAAAAGAAGAAAATTTGGACAGAAAATCTGACCAAATGGAAAAAAAGGAATTAAAACTTCAAACAAGTATTGAAAAATACGAACAGCAATCTAAAGAACTTGACGAAAAAATAGCCTTACAAGAAGGCGAGCTTGAAAGAATTTCTGGATATACAGCAGAAGAAGCAAAGGAACAGCTTTTAGTTTCAATACAAAGTGACATTGATAAAGAAACTGCTTTATATTTAAAGAAAGTAGAAAAAAATATCAAGGAAGAATCGGACAAAAAAGCACGTGAAGTTATTATCTCTGCTATACAAAGAACAGCAGTAGATCACGTAACAGAAACAACAGTTAGTGTTGTTGCTCTACCTTCTGATGATATGAAAGGACGTATTATTGGTCGTGAAGGTCGTAACATACGTACTATAGAGTCTTTAACAGGTATTGACCTTATTATAGACGATACACCAGAAGCAGTTATATTATCTGGATTCGACCCTATGCGTCGTGAAATAGCACGTATAGCTTTAGAAAAACTTATTTTAGATGGACGTATACACCCAGCTAGAATAGAAGAAATGGTAAATAAAGCAAGTAAAGAAGTAGCTGAAATGATAAAAAATGATGGTGAGTCAGCTGTATTTGAATTGGGGCTACATGGTATAAATCAAGAGCTTGTAAAACTTATTGGTAAGATGCGTTTTAGAACAAGCTATGGACAAAATATACTTAAACATTCTATAGAAGTTGCCCACTTAACTGGTATGATGGCATCTGAACTTGGCTTAAATGTTACTTTAGCTAAAAGAGCAGGTCTACTCCACGATATAGGTAAGTCTATAGATCACGATGTGGAAGGTTCACACGTTCAAGTAGGTATAGGTATTCTTAAAAAATACAAAGAAAACCCAGTAATTATAAACGCATGTGCTTCTCACCATGGTGATGAAGAACCAACTCATCTTATTTCCCTTTTAGTTCAAGCAGCAGATGCAATTTCAGCTGCAAGACCGGGTGCAAGACGTGAAACTATGGAAAACTATATTAAACGTTTACAAAACCTTGAGGAGATAGCAGATAGTTACAAAGGTGTAGAAAAATCCTTTGCTATACAAGCAGGTCGTGAATTACGTGTAGTAGTACTTCCAGAAGAACTTGATGATGCTGGAATGTCAAGCCTTGCACGTGATATAGCAACACGTATAGAGGACGAGCTATCTTATCCAGGACAAATTAAAGTAAGCTTAATCCGTGAAACCCGTATTGTAGAATACGCAAAATAATAAATCAACATCATTGCAAAATGAGTATAAAAAAATACAAAGTGTTTTTACACTTTGTATTTTTTTGTTAATAATAAAGTTTTTGTATGAAAAATAATTGGCAAGTCTAAAATGCACCACTTTCGACATAATCGCCAAAATTCATCTTTTAGCGTACCTTTAGTACGGTCAAAGCCTAAAATTTTAGCCATTTTTAGAAACTGTCGCATTTTTTGGTGTCTTATATTTATACATAAATCTTGGCATAATTGCATTTTGCGGGTGTACCAATTAACAACATTATCTTTTATAATTTTATAAGTCCCTTATCCATCATATATTTCACTGTATTAAGTAGTGCAAAACGTCCATGTTCAAAAGTTAACCCACCTTGCATAAAAGCAACATAAGGCTCTCTTATAGGTGCATCGGCAGAAAGTTCAATACTTGAACCTTGAACAAATGCGCCTGCTGCCATAATAACTTGATTATCGTATCCGGGCATATCCCAAGGTACAGGAACTACATGACTATCAACAGGAGAGCTTTTTTGTATCCCTTCACAAAAAGCAATTAAAAGTTCTGGATTGTTAAAAATAATTGCTTGTACGATACAAGCTCTCTTTTCCCTTATGGTAGGTGTAACAGAAAACCCTAATTTTTCAAATAACAAGCTTGCATATAAGCTGTTTTTTATTGCATTACGAGTAACACTAGGTGCTAAAAACAAGCCATGTAACAGTGTTTGAGCTATACCTAAAGAAGCTCCCACTTCTTTACCTAAACCGGGTGCAGTTAAGGCAATAGCAACATTTTCAATATATTCGCTTTTTCCAACTACATATCCACCAATAGGTGCAAGTCCACCACCGGGATTTTTTATAAGACTTCCTACAGTAAGATCAGCTAGATAATCTGAAGGTTCATATTTTTCGACAAACTCGCCATAACAGTTATCTACCATAACAATAATGTTTTCATTTATTTCTTTTATAACCTTTATTGCCTCATTTATTTCTTCAACAGTTAAAGTTCTACGTGTGGAATAACCTTTAGAACGCTGTAAAATACACATTTTAGTATCTTTATCGACTTGATTTTTTATAGCATCAATATCAAAATACATATCATCTTTTAAAGGAATTTCTTTATATAACACACCCTTTTCTATTAAAGAACCTTTCGTTTTTCTAATACCTATAACGCCAAGTAAAGTATCATAAGGTTTTCCAGATATAGACACAAGCTTATCCCCTTTTTCCAAGTTTGCAAAAAGAGTTAAAGAAAGTGCATGCGTACCAGAAACTATTTGAGGTCTACATATAGCTTCCTCAGCACCAAATATATCAGCAAATATTTCTTCTAAAACATCACGCCCTACATCTCCATATCCGTACCCACTAGCATATGTAAAATGACTATCGGCTAAATTATGTTTTTGCATAGCAAAAACAACTTTTTGTTGATTATAAAAACAAATATCGTCAATATCACAAAAGAGAGATAACAGTTCCCTATTAATCTCTCTATCCAAATCCATTAACTTTTCGCTAAAAAAAGGAAAATTATTATGCATCGAAATCTTCAACCTCATATGAGAATACACTTACATCTTCAGGTATAATAGTTGAAACTGCGTGCTTATATATCATTTGACGCTTACCTAAAACATCAATAATAACAACATAATTATCAAATCCTTTAACAAACCCTTTATATTTAATACCATTCATTAAAAATAAAGTTATTTCTACGTTTTCTTTTCTAGCGTTATTTAAAATCATATCTTGTAAATTAAAAATTTTACCCATTTTGCTAGACCTCCTTAAAAATTTTTTTCTTGATTTCTTCTATAACAGTAACTTCGTCAAGTATGTCCATATTAAGCCATATTCCTTGACTTTTATTTCTAAACCATGTTAATTGTCTTTTTGCATAGTTTCTTGAATTTTTCTTTATGAGATTAATAGTTTCATCTATATTAAGTTCACCATCAAAGTACTTAAAAAACTCTTGATAACCAATTCCTTGCATCGATACAAGAGTTCTACTTAATCCACTTTTAATTAAGTCTTCAACTTCTTGAGTAAGTCCATTTTCTACCATAATATCAACACGTTTATCTATTCTATAATATAACTTTTCTCGATTAATATCAAGTATAAAATGAAAAGTTTTAAAAAAAGGTTTACGATTTTTTTCAAATTCATTATGTACAGAAATTTTCTCCCCTGTTAGTTTATAAAACTCTAAGGCTCTTACAACCTTTTTCACATTATTTTCGTGTAAAGTAAGCGTACTTTCAAAATCTACTTCCTTAAGCATATTAAAAAGATACTCATTACCCTTTTCCTCTACTAATTTAAAAAGCTCATCTCTATAGACTTCATCTTTAGCCATTTCACTAAAATTAGTGTTATAAATTATAGCATTTGTATAAAAACCTGTTCCACCACACAAAATCGGAACTTTACCTCGTGATTTTATATCCTCCATAGCCTCAAAAACTTTTTCTTTAAAAGTAACAATGGAAAAATCATCTTCAGGATTAATTATATCTATAAGATGATGTGGAACACCTTCCATTTCCTCACTTGTAGGCTTAGCAGTACCAATATCCATTTTTTTATATACTTGCATACTATCACAAGATATTATTTCACCATTTATTGCCTTAGCAAGATTTATAGCCGTCTTAGTTTTACCAGAAGCTGTAGGCCCTGATATAATAATAAGACTATCACCCTCTTTTATATACTTATACATATTAAATCCTCTTAAACATTTTTTCGATATCTTTCTTACTCAAAGTAACAAAAATAGGTCTACCATGTGGGCAATGAGTTAATTGCTCGTTAAGTATATCATCAACAAGTTTTTTAGCCTCTACATATTCTAGTACAGTATTAGCCTTAATAGCTGACTTGCAACTTTTCATTATAACAACTTCTTCTGAAAAATCATAAAGGTTTTCACCTTTTTTAAAATCACTTAAAATTTCATAGAAAAAACTAACATCAGTAACTTTATCAAAAATTAAAGGAAAAGCTCTAATTGCAAAAATATTTTCACCAAACTCTTCAATTTCAAATCCTAACCTACTAAAGTTATCAATATTTTTTCTTATAAAAAAGCTTTCAGAAAAAGAAACAACTACGGTTTTTGGGTCAAAAGTTTGTTGTGATACTACCTTAGCGTTTTTAAGTTCTCTTTTATATTTTTCGTATATAAGACGCTCGTGTCCTGCGTGTTGGTCAAGTAAAAACATATTATCATCTTTTTCAAGTAGCCAATAAGATTTAAATACTTGTCCAATAATTTTATACGTATGTTTATATTTTGGCACAAAAACTTCTTCTTTTATCTCTTGTTTTTCAAAATTCTCTTTTTTAAACTTATCAAAATCTTTTTTATAGTCAATATTTTCTTTTTTATCATTATTATATAATAAATCTGCTAAGGAAGGTTTTTCTTTTTCCTCACTAAAATCTTCCTTAAGATAAATTTCACTTTCAAAATCTAAAGCAATATCTGGAATTTCGTAGTTATTTTTATTACCTTTATATTCTTCTTTATGTAAAGGTTCATTAAGATTAAGTTTAACTTCTTTAAATTCAGTTTCATTATTTTCAAAAATAGGCTTAACAAAATCTTTTTTATTTTGAAGTTTACTAGTATCAGATAGATTATTTTCTCCTTGTAAAAGAGCTTTTTTAACAAAATTTAAAGTTAAATCATAAATCATATCTTCATTAGTAAAACGAACTTCAATTTTTGTAGGGTGCACATTTACATCAATATATTCAGGGTCAATGGTAAGACTTAAAGCACAAAAAGGAAAACGACCAACCATCATACTAGTTTTATAAGCCTCAATAACAGCTTCTGTTAAAATTTCACTTTTAACAACTCGTCCATTTATAAAAAAATTAATATATTTTTTATTTCCCCTTGAAATACTTGGCAAACCTATTATTCCTTTAAAGCCTAAATAATCGTTACTACTATCTTCTACGAATATAGAGTTATTGCTTATTTCCTTACCATATATATTATAAACAGCTTTTTTAAAACCATCACCCATGGTAAATAAAGTTCTAACACCATTTACAAAATAGTTAAACTTCACATCAGGACTAGATAATGCAAAATTTTGCAAAAGGTCAGATACATATCCACCTTCAACAACAGGTTTTTTTAAAAACTTAAGTCTTGCAGGTACATTAAAAAACAAGTTTTTAACTATAAATGTAGTACCTATATCTCCCTTTACTTGTTTTTCACTTATTATTTCTCCATTAACAATAGTAAGTTCAATCGCAAGTTCATCATCTTTAGTTTTAGTCGTTACAATAACTTCAGAAACAGAAGAAATACTTGATAAAGCCTCACCTCTGAAGCCCAAAGTTAAAATGCTAGATAAATCATCTATTTTTTCGATTTTACTAGTAGCGTGACGTAAAAAAGCAGTTTTTATGTAATCACGCTCTATTCCAGTTCCATTATCAGCAACTAAAATATAAGTCAAACCGCCATTTTTTATTTCAACATTTATTTGTGTCGCTTTTGCATCTAAAGAATTTTCTACAAGTTCTTTAACCACATTAAGAGGACGTTCAACTACTTCGCCAGCTGCTATTTTATTTATTAAATTATTATCTAATACTTGTATTTTAGCCATATAACACCTATTCCAACTTATTTTTCAAATCAATAATAGTTTCAAAAGCAACAAGGGGTGATAAATTGTTAATATCTATATTTTTTAAAGCTTCAATTATTTCAAGAACTTTATTATTTTCATTAAAAGTAATAGAATTATTATCTTGGCTCACATATTTATTTTGAAGGTCATTCTGTTTTTTTGAAGTTTTATAACCTTGAGTACTTTCTAAAGTTTTAAGTATAACATTAGCACGTTTTATAACTTCATTAGGTATACCAGCTATTTTTGCTACATGAACGCCATAGCTTTGACCTACATAGCCGGGTTCAATTTTATGTAAAAATATAACATCTTCCCCATCTTCTTTTATAGTAATGTGATAATTTTTTATACCACGTATATTTTCTTCAAGTTCCACAAGTTCGTGATAGTGCGTAGCAAACAAAGTTTTTGCACCTAGCAGTTTTTTGTTACTTATATGTTCTAAAACACTCCAAGCTATGGAAATGCCGTCATATGTACTAGTACCTCTACCGATTTCATCAAGTATGAGTAAACTGTTTTGTGTAGCATTATTTAATATATTTGCAAGTTCATTCATCTCAAGCATAAAAGTAGACTGCCCAGAAGCTAAGTCATCAGATGCACCCACACGTGTATAAACTTTATCTATAGGAGTAAAAATAAGGCTATCACAAGGCACAAAACAACCAACTTGTGCCATAATAATAATTAAAGCAGTTTGACGCATATATGTGGATTTACCAGCCATATTCGGTCCAGTAATTACTAAAAGTTGATTTTCATCTAAATCTAAAGTAACATCATTAGGAGTAAAATTAACGTTATTTATACTTTCAACAACAGGGTGTCGGCCATTTTTTATAGTTATCTCGCCACTATCTGTAAGTGTAGGATTAATATAATTATTTTTATAAGAAACATAAGCAAAACTTTGAAGCATATCAACTAAACCTATAGTCAAGGCCATTTTCTTCATACGGTCAATGTTTTCTATAAGATTATGCTTAAGCTCCGTAAAAATATTAAGCTCAAGCTTAATTATTTTTTCTTCTGCATTTAATATCGTTTCTTCTAAAACTTTAAGTTCTTCTGTAACATATCTTGAGTTACCTACCAAAGTTTGTTTGCTTATAAAATAGTCAGGAACAAGGCTAACATAAGATTTAGTCACTTCAAAAAAATATCCCAATATTTTGTTATATTTTATTTTTAAGTTTTTTATACCTGTTTTTTCACGTTCCTTCGTTTCGAGATTTATTAAAAATTCACTACTATTTTCTTTTATATTATAAAGGTCATCAAGTTCACATGAAAATCCACGTCTTATTAATCCACCCTCATTTATTTTAAATGGTGCTTCTTCGTGTATTCTATCCTTTATAAGTATATATATATCTTCTAAAGTATCAAAATTTGTATGTATTTTTTTAAGTAAATCTACATCAACATCTAAATATCTTTTTATATCTTTTAGAAAAGTAAATGAATAGCATAAAGAATTTAAATCTTGACCATTTACTTGATTAAAAACTATTCTGCCGATCAAACGCTCAATGTCTTTAACAGTACTTAAAAGTTCACGTAATTCTTCAGTTTCTAATATATTGTTGTAAAAATAATTTGTAGCATCTAAACGTTCTTGTATTTGCTTAGATTTGTACAGAGGGCTATCTATAGCCTTTCTTAAATATCTAGCACCTAAAGAAGTTTTAGTTTTATCCATAACGCCAAAAAGTGTATTTTTCTTAGTTTTTGTATGTAAACTTTCAGTAAGCTCAAGACTTTTTCTAGTTGAGCTATCAATTAAAAGATTTTCATTATTAGTTAAAATTTTAATTGCATTTATATGACTTAAAGCATTTTTTTGTGTCATTGTAAGGTAAGATAACAAACTACCAAAAGCTACTAAAATTTCTGGTTCTTCATCAAGACCATACCCCTTAAGATTATGCACATTAAAATGAGAACAAAGTCTTTTTTCGCACTCTTGCTTATCAAAATAGTACTGACCAAGAGTATTAATTTTCATAGAGAATTTTGTTTCAACTTCTGTAATATAAGGAAAATTTTCACAAGCTAAAATTTCAGAAGGTGAAAACCTTGCGATTTCGTCACAAACTTTATTATAATCACGCAAAGAAAGTACGCCAATAAACTCGCCACTTGAAATATCACAAAAACTAATTCCAATTTTCAAAGTTTTTTCATTAAAATAAATCATAGAAATAAAGTTATTTTTATCTTCCTTTAAATTGCTTTCTTCTAGTATAGTACCTCTTGAAACAACACGAACAACTTCTCTTTTAACGATACCCTTTTGGTCATTAGGATTTGAAACTTGTTCGCATATAGCAACTTTATAACCATTTTCAATAAGTTTATTTATATAATTACTAGCTGCATGATAAGGAACTCCACACATAGGAGCTTTTTCTCCACCACCACAGTCACGTTGTGTAAGTCTAATATCTAAAACATTTGAAGCTATTTCAGCATCTTTAAAAAACAGTTCATAAAAATCCCCAAGTCTATAAAAAACTAAGGCATATTCATACTGTTTTTTAATATCAAGATACTGTAACATCATAGGTGTATAATTCATAACTTTTAATCCTAACTATGTTATTTTAAAAGGTTTTTAGTGGCAACCACCACCACAGCCACCGCTGCCACAACCATCGCCACAGCTACCACCACAGCCACAAGCTTCTTCATCTACACCCATAATAGTGTTTTTAACTACCGTCATTATATTATTAACAAAGCCATTAAACTCGTTTTCAGCAAAAACTAAACTACCAACAATAGGATCTTGTTTTAACTCCGTAGCCATTTCAGTAAGTTGCTTTGTCATAACTTGAAATTCTTCTTGAGTAATTGTACCTTCTTTCATACTTTTTTGAACATCAGCTTGGTATTTTTGATATTCAGCCATTTTCGCTTGTGCCTCAGGTGAAGCTTGATATATAGCAGTAGCATCTGCCATAGTTTTAGCTTGGTCAGAAGATAAAATAAGTAAACCTAGCTCTTTTGCTTTTTCTTTATAAATTGACATAATATTTTCTCCTTAAATTTTATTATATTAACTCACCAATTAAATAGTAAGTTTTAAAATCAACAATTTTTACATTAACTATTTTTCCGATTAAATCTTTATTATCGCATTTAAAATGCACAAGATTAAACCCTTCAGTTCTACCAGTTAAAAAGCTATTATCGTGTTTAGAAAAATCTTCAACTAAAACTTTGTAAGTTTCACCTAAATGACTTTCGTTTAATTTTGCAATAGAAGTATTAAGTCTATCATTTAACTCATTAAAACGTCTTTTTGCAGTAGACTCATCTATTTTATTTTCCATACTTGCAGCAGGTGTACCAGAACGAACAGAATAAAGGAAAGTAAAAGCTAAAGTATAACCAACCTTTTCTACAACATCTATAGTTTCAAGATTATCTTCATCTGTTTCATCAGGAAAACCAACAATAATATCTGTTGTAAAAGACACATTTGGAATTGCTTTTTTAGCCTTTTCTACGATTTCAAGATAGCTTTCTTTAGTATATTTTCTGTTCATAAGTTTAAGTAATTTATTACTACCAGACTGTATAGGCAAATGTAAATGATTACATATTTTATCACATTCAGCCATAGCTAAAATAAGTTCATCGGATAAATCTTTAGGGTGACTTGTCATAAAACGAATACGTTCAAGTCCCTCTATTTCACATAACATACGTAAAAGTTTAGCAAAAGTCACGTCTTCTTCCGTATTTTTGCCGTAAGAATTTACATTTTGCCCAAGTAGAGTGATTTCAACTACCCCATCTTTTACAAGACCTTCAACCTCTTTTAAAATTTCAGAGGATTTTCTACTTCGTTCACGTCCACGTACATAAGGCACTATACAGTATGTACAAAAATTGTTACAGCCAAACATAATATTTACAGAAGCCTTATACTTAAACTCACGTATAGTAGGTAAATCTTCTATGATTTCACCATGCTCCTCCCATATATCAATAACCATTGATTCTGTCTCAAAGTTAGTATATAAAAGTTCTGCAAATCTATATAGATTAAATGTACCGAAGATAACATCAACGTGCTTATGTTTTTTCTTTATTGTATCAATAACAGCATCTTGTTGCATCATACAACCACATAAAACTACCTTCAAATCTTTTTTATTTTTCTTAACACTTTTAAGATAACCTAAATTACCGTACACCTTATTTTCTGCGTTTTCACGTATAGTACAAGTATTGTAAAATATAAGGTCAGCATCAGTTTCTTTATCTGTTTGCTCGTAACCCATTTCTACAAGCATACCAATAAGTTTTTCGCTATCATGAGCATTCATTTGGCAACCGAAAGTAACTGGCATAAATTTAGGTGTAATACCTTGTGCTAAATATTTATCTGCAATTAAAACTTTCATTTTCTTTATATATTCTTTTTGTTTTTCAATTTCTTGTTCAGAAACTAAAACTTCTTTTTTTTCACTCATTGTCTTTCCTTTCAAAATATCAGTACCCATATAAATTTATAACTACAGTTCAAAAAGTGAAACTTGATTTGTTTCAGGTATCCCCTTTAAGACTTCTGTATCAATCATAACTTGAATTACTGTTTTAGATATCTTAGTTCTATTTCTAAAATCTTCTAAAGTTTTAAACTCACCTTCTATACGAGCATTAACTAAAGTTTCACCAGCATTTTCACCGAGTCCAGAAATAGTACAAAGAGGTGGCATAAGTTGTCCATCTACAATAATAAATCTTGTACATTCAGCTTTATATATATCTATAGGAGTAAATTTTATACCACGTGCTAACATCTCATATATAAGTTCAAGTGCAGTTATTTTATTTTTTTCTGTCTGACTTACATCTTTTAAAGCATTTAAAGAGTTTAACAAAGCGAATACAGACTCTTTAGCAACGCACATAGTACTGTAATCTATATCACTATATTTTTCAGATAATGTTGCAGCATAAAAGGCAGCAGGGTGATATAGTTTATAAAAGGCAATCCTTACAGACATCATAACATAAGCTACAGCGTGACCCTTAGGAAACATATACTTAATTTTTTTACAACTATCAATATACCATCTTGGAACATTATTTGCAACCATAATTTCTTCTTGTTCTTGTGATAATCCCTTACCTTTTCTTACACTTTCCATAATAATAAAAGCAGTTAAGTCCTCTACACCTTGTAATATTAAGTATACCATAATATCATCACGAGTCGGTATAATTTCTTTTAAAGTTGCAGTTCCACTTTGTACAAGGTCTTGTCCATTATTTAGCCATACGTCTGTACCATGTGACAACCCCGATATCCTTACAAGCTCAGCAAAAGTGTCAGGCTTTGTATCAAGTAGCATTTTACGTACAAAGTTTGTACCAAACTCAGGTAAGCCTAAAGAACCAGTATTACAAGCTATTTCTTCACAAGTCACCCCCATAGGCTCAGGACTTAGGAAAAGCTTCATTAAAGATTTATCTCCTATATCAATAGTTCTTGGGTCAACACCCGTTAAATCTTCAAGACGGCGTAATATCGTAGGTACATCATGACCTAAAATATCAAGCTTTAATAATCTACCCGATATAGAATGATAGTCAAAATGTGTTGTTATAACATTACTTTTCATATCATTAGCCGGTCTTTGAACCGGACAAAAGTTATATATAGAGTTATCCGAAGGCACAACCATAAGTCCACCGGGGTGTTGCCCTGAGGATTTACGTATACCTACAAGTTTATCTTTAATAAAATTTATTTCTGCATTTCGTGTTTTTTTCTCTCTTTTTTCAAAGTACTTTGACACGTAAGCATAAGCAGTCTTGTCGGCTAAAGTTCCAATAGTTCCTGCTTTAAAAACAAAGCCTTCTCCAAAAAGTTCTTCCGTATATGCATGAGCACGTGCTTGGTATTCACCTGAAAAGTTTAAGTCAATATCAGGTTCTTTATCTCCGTCAAAGCCTAAGAAAGTTTCAAATGGTATATCATGACCATCTTTACTTAGCATAGCTCCACACTTTGGACACTCTTTGTCTGGCATATCACAACCAGAACTTCCGAGATATGATTGCACTACTTCACTATCAAAATCAGTATATTGACAGTTTTTACAAAAATAGTGTGGTTGAAGTGGATTAACTTCTGTTATATCACTCATTGTAGCAACAAAACTCGAACCTACAGAACCACGACTACCCACTAAGTAGCCATCTTCCAAGCTTTTCCAAACAAGCTTTTGTGCAATAATATACATAACACTAAACCCATTTTTAATAATAGAGCCCAGTTCTCGCTCTATACGGTCTTTTACGATTTTCGGAAGTGGGTCACCATATACTTTAAATGCTTTATCATATACTATTTTAGTGAGATCTTCATCTGCCTTAGGCATAAGAGGTGGAAAAGTTCCATTAGGCACAGGCAAAATATCTTCTAACATATCAGCAACTTTATTAGTATTAGTAACTACAATTTCATAAGCTTTTTTTTCCTCAAGATAATAAAACTCCTCAAGCATTTCATCTGTGTTTCTATAGTAAAGAGGTATGTATTTATCGCAGTCCGGCATCTTTAGAGCATCTAATACAATAGAACGGTAGATATTATCTCGTTTGTCAAGATAATGCACATCACCTGTTGCCACAACTAACTTATTAAGCTTTTCACCATAATTAATAATATCTTTATTTACTTCGATTAAATCTTCCTTTGTACACTCACCTTTATCTATTAAAAATTGATTATTTCCAAGAGGTTGTACTTCATAGTAATCATAGTAATCAAGCAACCCTTTATAAGCATTATAAGGCATATGTCTAAATATGGCTTTGTATAGCTCACCAGCCTCGCAAGCAGTACCAAGAATAAGACCTTCTCGAAACTTACTTAGAACAGATTTTGGAAAACGTGGACGTCTAAAGAAATATTCAATATGTGCCTTTGATACAAGCTCATAAAGGTTTCTTAAACCTACATAATTTTGTGCAAAAACGATTATATGAGAAGCTCTTAGGTACTTTTGCTCTATATTATTTTGAGCATATTTATTTAACTCTTCAATATTGCTAAGACCTTGTTCCTCAGCAAACTTTAAAAGCTCTAAAAAAATGTTAGCACAAGCCTTAGTGTCATCTAAAGCCCTATGATGATTTTCTAAAGAAACACCAAAAAAATCAGCCACAGTGTTTAATTTATAGTTTTTAACTCCCTTAACAAAACATTGGGAAAAAGTAACTGTATCAATATACGTTAAATCTAAATCTTTATTATAAATATCTTTATGAAATTTATTTATAAAATTAACATCAAAACTCGAATTATGTGCAACAAGAATAGCATTACCTATAAACTCTAAAAATTTTGGCAAAACTATTTCTATTGTATCTTGCCCTTTAACCATATCATCAGTAATATTTGTAAGTTCAGTGGTTATATCGCTTAAAGGCTCAAGAGGGTCAACAAAAGCTTGAAATTCCTCAAGTAGCTTCCCATCTTTTACCTTTATGCCAGCTATTTCTATTATTTTACCCATTCTGTTATACAAGCTTGTTGTTTCAATATCAAAAACAACAAATTCACTATTTAAAGTTTGTCCTTTTATATTTTTAGCAATAATTTCCAAATCATCATATATATAACCTTCCACACCATATAAGGCTTTAACTCCTGTCTTTTTAGCCATATCACCTGCATGAGGAAAAGCTTGAACCACACCGTGGTCAGTTATAGCTACAGCAGTATGTCCAAAGTCTTTAGCACGTTTAAAAATATCATCAACAGATGCAATAGCGTCCATATCGCTCATATTTGTATGGCAATGTAACTCCACACGTTTATCCACTCGCTCATCAAATCTCGGTATACGAACAATAGGAAACTCGTCTATTTCATCAGCCATAATAGAAAGTTCGTTAGAAAACTCGTCATATATAACTTTACCACCAATTATGACTCCGTTTCCCTTTTTAACCATATTTTTAAAACGTTCTTCATAAAGCTCAGGAGTGGTAAAAGTTTTTACAGTAACAGCAGAAGTTTCATCAAGCACATCAAATATTATAAGTTTTTTACCAGACTTCGTATCACGTGTTTCTACTGTAACAACCTCACCAGCTATAACAATTATTTCATCTAAAATAATTGAATTTTCAATAAATCCCGTTACTTCGAGATTATCGGTATGTTTAAGCTTTTTAAACTTACTTCTTTTAAATTTACCTTGCTCACTTAAACCATTAGAAACAACAACAGGTTCAATATAGTCGACAACTCTAACGTTTTCAGTTTTTCTTTTTTTATCCCACTTCTCAAAGGATTTATCTTTATTTTCATCGTTATTAACAAAAATAATTTCAAAATATTTATTAAATCTATTTAAGAGTATCTCCTTTAAATTAAGGTCAATATTTCTATGTTTAAGTAGAAAAAACTTACTATCTTCTCCTTTAAAATATATTCTACCCTTTTCTTCATCTACTGTATATACGCATTTTTTCAAAATGGTAGCACAAACAGGCATAGTATCCTTTAAGCTTTTGATATAATTTTTAATAAAATCGTCAAATATTTCATTAAAATCTTCTTGCATATTATATTTTAAATCTAATTGTATTTTTAAAGAGTTACCATAAAAATTTGTTATTTCTTCTAAGGCAGTATTTATTTTATTTTCATTTAACAAAAAGTCTGAAACACCACAAATACGCAAAAGGTTTTCACCTTTTACGTGTTGAAGTTTATTTACCTTAATATGTTTAACTGTATTTTTGATTTCTGAATTAAAATCATTTTTCGAAAATACATCAGTAAAGCTTTTAGACATTGTTTCTATCACAAAAATTTATTCTCCTAAGTTTTCATACATTTTAAAAATTTCTTTTAACAGCTCATCTTTTAAATCTTTTTCATCACAAGTTTTTAAAATCTCACCTTTTTTAAATATAATACCTTTGCCCTTACCACCTGCTATACCAATATCAGCCTCTTTGGCTTCACCAGGTCCATTTACAACACACCCCATAACGGCAACAGAAATATCCATTTTTAAATGTTCTATTTCCTTTTCAACTTCAGTTGCGATTTCAATAAGAGGTATTTCTGTACGTCCACAGGTAGGACAAGATATAAGGTTTATACCAAAAGTTCTAAGTCCTAGACTTTGTAATATATCTTTTGCAACACCTATTTCTTCTATAGGGTCAGAAGTCAAAGTAACACGTAAAGTGTCGCCTATTCCTTGACTAAGCAAACTTCCGATACCAACAGCAGACTTAATAGTACCTTTTTTCAAAGTACCTGCTTCTGTAATACCTAAGTGCAATGGATAATCGCACAAACTACTTATTTGTCTATAGCTTTCAATAGCAAAAGGAACATTTGAAGATTTTAAAGACAATACTATATTTCGATAATCTAAACTTTCTAATATATCAATATGTTTTTTAGCACTTTCTACAATACCACGTGGAGTAACACCACCGTATTTATCTACGATTTCACGTTCTAATGAACCAGAATTAACACCTATTCTTATAGGTATATTTTTTTCACGACAAGCATTAACGACTTCTTTTATTTTGTCTATATCCCCTATATTACCGGGATTTATACGTAGCTTGTCAACACCACTTTCAATTGACATTAAAGCTAAACGATAGTCAAAATGTATATCAGCAACTATAGGTATATTAATCTCTTTTTTTATTTCTTTTATGGCTAAAGCATCGTTTTTATTAGGAACTGCAACTCTTATAATTTCACAGCCTGCTTCTTCAAGATTTAAAATCTGCTTAACCGTACCTTCTATATCATAAGTTTTAGTTGATGTCATACTTTGAATTAAAATAGGATTATCTCCACCTATAATTTTATCACCTATTTTAACTTCTCTTGTTTTTCTTCTATCAATATACAAGTTACACCTCCAAAAAAACCTATTAAATACCTATTTGTACCATATTTTAACATTAAAATGCAATTTAATTAAACTAAATTAATTATACCACATTTAATTCTTTTTTTCAAAAGATTTTAAGTTGTATTTTAAAAATAATTATGTTATATTTTATAACTAGATAGTTCAAAAAAGATTTAAATTGTATTACAAAATAGAGAGGGTGCTGAAAAAGTCAAAGAAGAAAAAAATATTACTAATGCTAATGGCACAAAAATAGTGAGATAGCATAAAATCAGCGAGGAACGAGTGCTAATTTATGCGACATGCACGATGATTT
>JBKECM010000181.1:0-2938 GCA_047974615.1 Lachnospirales bacterium | reverse complement strand
CGTAAAAATGTATACAGATGATAATATGGATATTATTTATACAGGTAAAATAGCAGAAATAGGTAAAGAAGCACAATCTTCCACTATAAATAATGGTACAATAGACGTAGTGCCTATTACAATAAGCATGGATAACAATGATGATTTAATAAAGTCTGGCTTTAGTATAAATGTAGAAATAATGAAAAGTGAAGTATATGATATAGTTATGGTACCATCAACAAGTATTGTAACAACAAAAGATGGCACATTTGTATTCGTAGTTGAAAATGATATTTTGAAAAAAACAGAAGTAACAGTTGGTGAAACAGATGAAAGCTATACAGAAGTAAATGGTATTGCAGAAAATACAGAAGTTTTAATAACAGGTAGCCCCACTTATGAAGACGGTATGACTATGACAGAAATAACAGAATTACAAAGTTCTTCAAGCGAAAGCACAGGTGAAGCAGGTGCAATGGGACAAATGGGTAATATGGGTGAAATGCCTTCAGGCGGCGGAATGCCTTCTGGTGGTGGTATGCCTTCTGGTGGTGGAATGCCTTCTGGTGGTGGTTTTGGTCAATAATTAATGTACTGAAAAAGTCAGTAAAAAAATATTACTAAAAAAACTTGCACAAAAAATAATGAAATCCTATAAAACATGGCAATTTATTGCCTTAGTTTTATAGGAAATGGCAACGTTGCAAAATACAAAACAATTAAAATGATTTGAAAGTAAATCATTAATCAAAAGGTAACTTTTGTGCAATAATGTTTTTTTCTGTCATTTATCAGTACCTTCGCCAATAATAGGAGGCTCATATGTTAGAAATAAAAGATTTAAGAAAAGAATATAACCAAGGTAATGAAAAAGTAATTGCATTAAATGGAATATCTCTTACTATAGATGAACAAGAATTTGTATCAATAATGGGTTCTTCCGGCTCAGGAAAATCTACAATGATGAATGTACTAGGTTGTCTAGATAATGAGGCAGACGGAGATTATTTCCTTGACAAAATATCTGTAATAGGTGCGAAAGATGATGCCTTAACAGATATTAGAAACAATAAAATAGGCTTCGTTTTTCAAAATTTCAACTTACTACCTAAATTAACAGCAATAGAAAATGTAGCATTACCACTTATGTATTGTGGACTAAAAGGTAAAGAAGTAAAAACAAGAGCCCTTGAAGCTTTACAAAAAGTAGGCTTAGAAAACAGAGCAAATCATAAGCCAAATGAGTTATCAGGTGGGCAGATGCAAAGGGTAGCTATAGCACGAGCAATAGTAAATAATCCAAAAGTACTTTTAGCCGATGAGCCAACAGGTAACTTAGATTCAAAATCTACTTTTGATGTAATAAAAATTTTTCAAGACTTAAATGATGCTGGTACAACAATAGTAATGGTAACTCACGAACCCGATGTTGCTCAATACACAAAGAGAATTGTTACATTTAAAGATGGGAATATAGTTAGCGATGAAGACACTGGAACAAAAAGAATAATACTTTAAGGAGCTTATATGAATTTTTCAGAAATTTTAAGAACCTCATTTAAAAATGTAATGTCAAATAAAATAAGAACTTTATTAACTATGCTAGGAATAGTTATAGGTATAAGTTCAGTTATTATTATAAGTTCAGTAAGTGCAGGTTCTCAATCCCAAGTAGATGAGCAGTTTAGCGAGCTTGGGAGTGGCAATATAACAGTAGGTCTAAATAGTTTTAGGGGAGTAGAAGACGAATATCTACTTGATGAAGAAGAATATTTTGCAATAAGCAGACTATTTTTTGTAAAATATGCAAGCCCTGTAACAAGCTTTTCTACAGAAGTAAAATTACTTGATAGAACACAAAAAAATACTGCTGAACTCACAGGTGTAAATCAAGATTATCAATATTATGAAAATCCGGAAATGTTATATGGAAGATATATTTCAGCTGAAGACGTAGCTACAAGCTCAAATGTTGCTGTTATTACAAACACAACAGCTCTTAAAGTTTTTGGTGAAGCTTCAGAAAATGTAATAGGCGAAGAAATATATTTTGATACATGGAGAGGTAACACTAAATATACTGTAATTGGTATGACTTATAACGATAATACAGAAGAGGAAATGCTATACCCTTTTGAGTATAATGAAAGCATTACAGTCCCTTATACAAGTATAGAAAAACTTACTTATAGCGACACTTATAGCCAAATAGCAGTTGTTGTAGATGAAGCAGATAGCGAAACAGACTTTAGTACTTTAATTACAAACACTCTAAACAACTTGCATGAAGAAACAGGTTACTATAGAGTTCAAAACTTAATGGACATTGCAGAAAACTTAAACTCAGTAACAAGTACAATAGCAACATTAGTTATGTTTGTTGCTGCTATATCATTACTTGTAGGAGGCGTTGGTGTTATGAACATAATGCTAGTAACTGTAACAGAACGAACAAGAGAAATAGGAATACGTCGTGCCATAGGTGCAAAGAAAAAAGATATTTTGATACAGTTTATTTTAGAAGCTTTAACTTTAACTGCAATAGGTGGTATTCTAGGTATATTAATAGGTATACTAGGTGGTAAAATAGTAGGTGATATTATGGGTACAGGTAGTGTTACAAGTGCCTCAACAGTATTATTAGCAGTAAGTGTATCAACGCTATGTGGTATAATTTTCGGTGTATATCCGGCAAACAAAGCAGCAAACTTAAATACAATAGACGCTTTACGTTATAACTAAAAGTAAAAGGAGGCAAGTTCAAAAGTGGCATCTTTTACTGCCCCATAAATAAAGGTATAAAATCCAGCATTTCGGATTTTATACCTTTTGACTTTTATATTAAGGTGACCTCTAAAAACTCGCTTGATTTAATTTTCTTTTAAATTTTAAATAGTTCAAGAAAGCTTCGACAACGCATAACAGCGTGTTTCTGCTAGGAGAAGCTGACGCAGAA
>JBKECM010000088.1:0-3611 GCA_047974615.1 Lachnospirales bacterium | reverse complement strand
AGCTGTAATTAATAACGAATTTTCTTTTGTTAGTTAGGTAAGTAAATCTTTGATATACCTGATTTCTCGAAAAATTCATCATTTTTTAAGGCTAAAATGAGAGTGTAAAGGATTTCAAAATTTTGAATTTCTTTACACTCTCTTGGCTACTACGGATTAATTAAGTAAAAAATAAATATAACTATTTTAAGGAGGCTTACTATGATAGTACCTATACCAAATAGTAGATTAAAGGAAAATACGGTTTTTTTAGCTGGTGTATATTACTCGTTTTATAATAACAATGGTATTTTAATTGAAGATGTTGATAATATTGTAATTGATGGATATAATTCCTTGCTCGTTGGTGGCAAAAATATTGTTAAAATTGAAAATGAAACTAACAAAGAGGAATTTAGTTATGGCTATGGTGAAATGAAAAATAGTAACTTAGGCTATAAAGACGTAGCTATAACACTACGAAACTGTAATAATATTACTATAAAAAATATTAAGGCAAAGGGCTTTGAAATAGGATTACTTATGGAAAACTGTAATTCTTGTACTATTGAAGACAATGACTTTTCCTATAACTATCATAATCCGGATTGGGGCTGGGACGAACATTATGATTTAGGTGGTATAATTGTAAAAAATTCTAATTATAACATTATTAGAAATAACAAAGCAACTAATGTATGGAGTGCTTTGGTGCTATATATGAGTAATAACAATAAAGTAATTAATAATGATTTATCCCATACTTCAAATGTGGGCCTAAGACTTTGGCTTTCTTCACACAATGAGTTTAAAGAAAATGATTTTTCCTATGGCATAAGAAAGAAACCTGATGAAATACACGCTAGAGATTCTTCTTGCGTACTGATTGAAAGCGCATCGAATTATAATTATTTTATAAAAAATGATATGCGATATGGTGGAGATGGCTTATTTATTAGGTCATTAAATAATATGGTTTCCGAATACAATGTTTTTATTGAAAATGACGCTTCTTTTGCTAATAATAATGCTTTTGAAGCTTGGGACGCAAACAACATATATATTAGAAATAAGGCAAACTGTAGTTCATATGGGTTTTGGCTTGGAAATTCTGATAATACAATTTTACTTGAAAATGAGGTTATGTATAATGGACATAGCTTTAAAAACGCACCAGAATCCTTTGGTAATGCCGGAATAGCCTGTGTTAATGGTTCAGGTAGCAACTTTATAATAGATAGCAATAAAATTGCATGCAATAATGGTCCGGGGATTGCGTTAAGATTTAAAGACGAGCATAAAATAAGAAATGTATTAGTTAAAAATAATGAAATTATAAGTAATTTTACTGATTCAAGAGGTTATGTTGGATATGGTGTTTTTCTAGAGAAAGCTTGTAATATTTACTTTGTTAACAATTTAATAGAAGAGAATCAGGGAGAGAAAATCTTTCAAAATAAAGATACTTACAATATTAATGTTATTGAAAATGAAGCGCAAAATTACAAAACTGCTTTCATTGAAATCTCATCAAATGCTACAAGTTATGTTAAAGGAAATAGTTATAAATTTTCTATACCTAAAGAATATGAAAATGCTCTATATATAATAAATGAGAAAGAATATATAAGAGATTTGGACTTTGAGTTTACATTTAGAAAAAGTGGTAAATATTCAATAGAAGTAGTTGCTTATAAGGGAGAAGAAGTACATGTTGGCTATAAATTTTTATATGTAACTGAAAAAGCAGATACACTATTAGGGTTTCTTGACATTGAAAATTGGAAAACTGATGGCACTATTAATTCCGAGTATGTAAAGGAAAAAAATAAAATCACAAAATTATTTGGTGCTAATGGATTGATATTTACAAAGGAAAACTCAAAAAGCTTATTTATGGAAGTTGATGTTAAGCCTTTTAATTTTAGTCCTGTAGAAGATACAATTCGATTATATATGCGATATAATAATGATTTCATTGATTGGCATAAGGAAGTTAGAAGTCCTGTAGTTGAGTTTATTGGCAGTAGTGGGGTATGTAAACTTACACCAAAAGAATGTATTTTATCTAAAGTTTATGAAGAAAATACAGAAAATAGATACGATTTACATTACATAGACATTAGCAAAGAATTTTTTAATGTTGAAGGCTATGATAATACTGTTGTTAACAAGATTAAAATTTTATGGGAAACGAAAATATTTAGTAATTTTGACATATTAATATGTGGAGTTGATGTACTTAAACTAGAAAAAGATGTTAGAAATAATGTTGCGTACTTTGATGATAATTCAGTAGGATATGAAAATAATTACATAAATGGAACTAATTCTTTAGATAATTACAATATGTATAAAATTTTATCTAACCAAAAATTTGCAGGAGATAGGCTTGATGGATATGCTACAGGAAGTGGAGAAGATAAGCTAACAATTAATTTTCCTGCCAAAATATTTATTAGTAGTTTAAAATTAAATTTTTATGATGATAAACAAAATTTTTTCCTACCAGATGGGCTAGAAGTTATATTTAATGAAAAACCTTTAAATATAAAATCAATTTTTGAAGAAGTATTTATTGAAATTAACGAAGTGATTGATGGGGTTACTTTTATTTTTAATAAAGCAAGTAAGATGTTATTATATAATTTAGAAATTTATAATAATAATATTCTAAAGGATATAGAATACATTGCTGAATATAAAGAAAATGAAGTAGTTGATGTAGATAATATAAAAGTTAAGCTTAATATTGAATACAATGATGACTTTAGCAATAAATCTAAATTAATTTATGAGCTTTTTGAAGAAAATGAAGATATACTTAGTTCTAAATGCATTGCAAAAGGCTTGGTTGAAATAAAGGACAATGGGGAATATAGTTTACCAATAAACAAGCAAATTTTAAAGGATAAAAAATACTTTTTTGCTCTATCTCAGGAAATAATAGCAAAAAGTATGTCCATTGGCAAGTATTTTAGATGGGTTGGAAGTGGCCTATCTAAGAAAGATGGCACATATTTTTACATTAATGGTGATTTTATTGAAAATGATGTAAAAAAGGTTGGCTGGGGTAAGTGCTATTTAAAAATAAACAACAAAGATAAAGTTTACAATTTTTCTTCACCAAATGAATCTTTAGGTAATAGATTTGGTCTTCTTAATATGGAAAAGATATCTCAAAGATTTGTAGTTGAAAATGATTTTAAATATGCAATTAATCCAAACTTTGTAAGTAACTATATATGTGAGTGCAACAAAGAATTTACCTTTACCTTAACGCCTAAAGAAGATACAACTATTAATATTCATCTTCTAAAAGGCACAGGTAATATTTTTAATAATGATAGTAAACTGAAAATTGAAAACAATATCATAAGTATAGTACTTAAAAAAGGAGTAAAAACGGCTTTTTGTAATAAAGTAACAGATGATGTAATATTATATATTAGTAACTTTAACTTCGCACACTAAAAATAAGCTAAAAACACTATAAACACTAAAGCACTTGTTAAAAAAGGAGCGAATTTAAGTACACAAACCAAGATTTTTTGACAAGTCTTTAGGTAAAGCAGATAAGTATGTATTAAGTATTGTATCCAGTTGCTCATATGTCAAAAATAGCTTATCTG
>JBKECM010000136.1:0-2759 GCA_047974615.1 Lachnospirales bacterium | reverse complement strand
AAAGGGTGGAAAGCCGTGAATATAAGGTGGTTGAGAGTTCTGATGTGAACTTTCAAACTTATTGTTTTTAAGAAAATAAGTAGTTTTAGAATTTTGCACTCTTGGGTTATTGTTTAAGTGTGTAAAGACATCGTTTGGGAGTTGGAAATGCTTTAAATAAGGAAAATTTAAAAAAACATGGATAAAATTTTGTGTTTATGATATAATTTAACTAATAAAAAAGCTAAAATTAAATTATATATGGGGGCATTTTATGGAAATAGATCAAGAAATAGAAAGTATGAAATATCTTATTGAAAATTTTTATAAGTTAAACAGAACTGCAACTAGTGGCGATCATAATAAGTTAGTAGAATTTTTGTGTAAACAACTTTCCATTAAACCTTTGCAAGGACATTGTGGAAGCAAAGTTTTAACTTGGGAAATTCCTAAAGCTTGGAATGTTAAAGATGGTTATCTTGCAAATGATAAGAATGAAAAAATAATAGATTTTAATAATAACCCTCTACACTTATGGGCAAATTCTAAAAAATTTATTGGAAATATTTCTTTTGCAGAGTTGAAAAAACATTTGTTTTATGATATAAATAATCCAACTAAAATTCCACATCATTACAGAAATCAATACGCATTTGGCGCAAGCGATTGGGGCTTTGCACTTTGTTATAATGATTTTTTAAATCTAAAAGATGAAAATTATTATGTTCATATTGATACAACCTATGACCTTAATGGAACTATGGATATTGTAAATTATCAGGTTAGTGGTGAAGGTGAAAAAACTATTTTATTTGGAGCTCATACATGTCACCCTGCCCTTGTTACAGATGGTATTTCTAATGTTGCTGTACTTATGGAAGTTATAAAAAGATTAGAAAAACGCAAACTAAAAAACAACTATAGATTTGTTTTTGGTCCTGAGTTTTATGCAGCAGGACTATATTTAGAAAAAGCACCACAAGAAGAAATTTCAAATATTATTGGTACATATTTTCTTGATATGCTCGGTAACAATGAAAAAATTTGTTGGCAAACATCTTTTTATGGAGATACTTATATTGATAAAGTAACAAAAAACGTAATGAATAATTTTATAAAAGATACAAAACAATATGAGTATAGAAAACTTTGGGGAAATGATGAAACCTTTTATCAAGGACAACCATACTTGATACCTTCTGTAGGAATAGGAGGAGATAAATTTGCAGATTATCATTTTGATACTGACAACAATACATTTGTAAATTACGAGGAATTAAAACTTTCCATAGAACTAATCGAAAAAATAATTAATGTATATGAAAATGATTATATACCAAAATTAAACTTTAAAGGTCCTTTATACTTATCAAAATATAACTTATATTGGGATTCTAAAATATATCCTGAAATTTATACAAAAATCGAATCAATTCAAATATTAACTGATGGTAAAAAAAGTGTATTAGAAATCGCTGATTTGGTTGATTTAGACTTTGAATTTGTATATGAATTTTTTAAAAAAATAGAGGAACTTGTATAGTATAAAACATAAATATGAAATTTGTTATGAACAAGACGGAGTATATGAGATTCATTGTAAGGGTGGAACCTGTTGTAAAATCCATAACAAACAAAATTACAAACTGAAGTTATATATTAGATTTGGCATCATTGCAAAATGCAATGATGCCATTTATAAATGGATTTAAAAATGTGTGCTTATTTTAGAGCTGAGGGCTTTATAATGTTAAGTAATTTATGAAATTTATAGTTAATTACATAGGCTTAAATGTCGATAAATTAAATACAGTTAATTTTATTGATTAGACATAACTTTTAGCATTTGTAAAGTTATATAAATGGAAAGTTGGGTGCATCACAGATAATAAGGGTAAGGGTAAAGGTTATTAAATTTAACATAATTGCACGTTATCATAAGAAAACATCTTATAATTTAATTATATAATTTCTATTAGGTTATAATATATGATGTATATAAGAATTTTCTAAATAGTCAATGACAAAATGCCTTAAATATGATAAACTTCAAATATAGATAAAGTATGAATATAACATTAGAAAATACTTAGTGTACCTTAGATGTTCCCTTAAATTTCAAATAAATTAGTTATGAGTTGTCTTATTTTCTAAAAAATTTTTTAGTCTGCATTATACAGGTTAAAGCTTTTTTGTGATAGCTTATAATGAGTGTATATCAAGAAAGGAAAAAATTATGAACTTTCAAGGAAAAAATGTATTAATTACAGGTACAAATAGAGGAATAGGTAAAGTAGCTCTTGAAGAATTTGCTAAAAATGGTGCAAATATAATTGCACATACAAGATTTAAAACAGATAGTTTTTTGGCATATTTAGATGAAATTGAAAAAAATTATAATGTTAAAACCTATCCAGTTTATTGTGATTTATCAAGCAGTGAAGAAATTAAAGCTTGTTTTAAATCAATTCATGAATTAAAAATTAGTGTTGATGTTTTGGTTAATAATGCAGGAGTGCCACATGGTGGTTTTTTTCAAATGACAAAAATTGAAGATATTAAAAATATTTTTAACGTTAATTTATTTGCTGTAATGGAGCTTACACAGTACATATTAAAGTTAATGGTTAGACAAAAAAGTGGAGCAATTATTAATATATCTTCTGTTTCTGGAGTTAATCTTACAGAAGGAAATTGTGCTTACGGTATTTCAAAAAGTGCACTTGATGATTTTACAAAAGTTTTATCAAAAGAAGTCGCACAGTATGGAATTAGGGTAA
>JBKECM010000023.1:0-6778 GCA_047974615.1 Lachnospirales bacterium | reverse complement strand
CAAAGAAATCTACTAACTCTTTTGAAAATTCTACTTTCCCATCATAGTTCCAAATTTCACTATCCTTATGTATTTTTAATTTATTGTTTTCTTGCATAAAAAAACCTCCTAAAATTCTTTTGCAACAGTTACAAAAGAACTCTAGGAGGTGGTCTAATTTTATAAAAACAAATAATTACAACGTTTAAAATAAAAAAAGTAGTCAATTTTATTTTGGTTTTCACAAAAATAAAATCACTACTCAAAAAGTTCAGAAAATAAATCCACTTAATTTGAAAAGAATAAATGCTTTTTCTCATTAGCAACAACTCCATTGTTAAGAGAAGATATTTTCTTTAGTCACATATAAAATAATGAATGTATGAATAAAAATTCTATATTAATTATAATTTTGGTTATCTAATTTTCATAATATTATTTATCTAATATAGTTAACTTCCACACTTTGTGTTAATTCGCCATCGTATGTTATAGGTGTTTTAGGATAGCCAATTAAAACACCTGCTACTGGTACATACCCTTCCTCCAATCCTAATTCTTCAATAAGCTCTGGTTTGTAATGCATTCCCTCAACAAAATTACAAATATAAACACTTCCTAACCCTAAATCAGTTGCACCAATTAACATTGTATCTGCAATACAGGCAGCACTTGCAATTTCTAATCCTTCAAACTCTGGGTGTCTATCTTTTATAGTTGATATTATAACTAAAGTTGGAGCACCATGCATTGGATCACTCATTAAAGGATTATAGTTAAAAAATTCCTCAGTAGCATCACTTATTCTACTCATAAACTCCTTATCTTGAACAACTGTCAATTTATAATATGCTTTTTCACCTAAACCTATAGGAGCAGAACTTCCTGCCATTAAAACAATATTAAGTTCTTCTTCCGTTATTTGCTCTGGTAAAAAACTTCTAATGGCTTTTCTATTAGCAATAACTTTTAATGTGTCTGACATTTCTATCTCTCCTCCCTCTATAGCACTAACAAATTCCGAGCTGTCTACAGTATTCGTACTCAAATTTTCATTCACTAAATTTTCGCTATCATTAATGTTAGAATTATCAACAGCTTTTACACTAGTGCCACAAGATACTGTAAATATCACCAATGTAGCTACCAAAACACCTTTATATATTTTTTTAACCTTCATATTTCCTCCACTATCAATCATTTATTTTTAAATAATTGTTGTCATTTGCATTTTCTTCTGACATATCAATTACATAGTACTTTAAAAAGCTATTTTCACTTTCAAGCCATAATTTATAGCCCTCGCTTTCAGTTACTTCTTCCCTTATTTCATCTGTTGTACCACCAAAATAATTTATGTTAAGTAAAGCCATCGTATCTGCCATTTTTTTAGCAACTTCTTCAGAATATAAACCTGTTACCATAAGTTCATTAAAAGTTTTTAATGATGATGCTTCAAAAAAATAATCCTTTGAAAAATCATTAAAATCTAATAACTCATTGTTTTTAACATTAAAATCTTCTGCCCATTTTTCTACATCAACTAATTCAGTATTATATATTAATCCATCTGTATTAATATTAATTTTCCCATATTGTACTGGGTACATGATAAAACTACTGTTCACAACATCAAATACATTTTCACCTGCATCTGCCATTATATCTTGAATATGAATATGACCACTAAAAACAATATTTAACTCACATTCTTTAAAAACAGATAATACTTCTTCATAATTATCTAAAGTAAATCCTTTATATAAAATTTCACTATGCTTGTATAAATTATGGTGCATAACTGTAATTATTTCTGCATTATTCTCTTTTGCGATATTACTACATTCCTTAATCCATTCTAAAGTTTCCTTTGAAATTTGACCATTTGTAATTGGATATGAAACATTTTGTTCGTAGATGTTGGTATCTAGCATTAAAACCCATAAATCTTCTGTCGGTGTAGCAAGATAGCTTAAAGAATTTTTATCACGCATATAAGCTTCATCATACCCAAATTCCGAATAAATTTTTTCAAATTCTAAAGGTGTTACAAATTCTGTAATAACTTGTTCGCTCCCTTTAAACTCTCGTGCATACGGGTTATTAATATCGTGATTACCTGCAACTACGTATACTTTAGTACCATTATTTTCGATTTCTTTCAATTTTTCAGCTAATTCTAGATGACTTTCTTTTTCACCATTATGAGTTAAATCGCCACTTATAATTAAAATATCTGGCTTGTTTTCTAAAATTTCATATACGAAGGCATCTGTTAATTCACTAATATACTTAATTAATCTACCATCACTGCTATCAACCATTTTCTGAAAAGCAACACCTTTATCATTAATGTTGTTAGACAAATAATGTATATCTGTAACAATATAAATCTCCAATGGTGCTTGTATACTGTAATTAATGTTACTTTCACTTAAAATTTCATCATTTTGATTTTCGCTACAACTTGTAATGGACAAGCATACAAGTAAAGCACCTAAAATCTTTTTAATCGTTGTTCTAATAATCACATACCTCCTTATAAATTTTAATAACTTTATATATATCCTCTTTAAAACATACAGACTTTCCCTCTATTTCTTTTGGCACTAATGCTTCATTAAAATTGATAGATATTAAATTGGCATTTTTATTTGCAAAAGTCATTTGCCAAAAAGGATATTTTATAATACTAGGAGTATTGAAACCAACACCTAATTCAATAAATAATATTTTCTTATTTTTATAGACATCTATAAACTCACTATAATTTTTCGCACTTCTATGCCAACCATCATTTTCAACAAATAAATTATCACTTCTTAAATTCATTGTCATTTCTTTGCCACAATTAGGACATAGTGGTATAAGCTCTGACGGAATACGCATATTTTCTTGTTGTTCAACCATTTTCAAAATAATATCTTTATTTTCATAAGTTTCATTACTACATGGTACACTACATTGAAACAGACCATAATCACCTTGAGTATAAAATAATCGCTCTTTATCAAATCCACTTTTTTGAAAACAATGGTCTACATTTGTAGTTATAACAAAGTAGTTTTTATCTTTTACTAATTCTAAAAGATTTTTGTAAAGGTCAGTTGGAATGTCACAAAATCGATTTACATAAATATATCTGCTCCAATAAGCCCAATATTCTTCTTTTGTTTCAAATTTATAAAATCCACCTGTATACATATCTTTAAAACCATATTTATCTTCAAAGTCGTTAAAATGTCTATTAAAATTTTCTCCATCATAAACAAAACCTGCTGAGGTTGATAACCCTGCACCTGCACCAATAACAATAGCTTCAGCACTATTAATCAATTCTGCCATTTTACTTATTTTAATATAATAATCTTTTGTATATTTCATAGTCGATTTCTTTAAAAACATTAAAAACCACCTCAATTTCACTATTCGTTTTTAAAAGATAATTTTTCACAGTTGAAACGGCTATTTCCCCTGCTTCAACATTTGGAAAACAATATTCACCAGTTGAAATACAACAAAAAGCTATAGATTTCAACTTATAGCTATCTGCAAGTTTTAAACATTCCTCATAACAACTAACTAAATCTAATATATTTTTATCACTAAGTTGCCCTCGAACTATCGGACCAACTGTATGAATTACATTTTTAGACGGTAAATTATAAGCTTTGGTGATTTTTGCAAATCCCATTTTTTCGTCTTCACCTTGCTTATTCATAATTTTATAACATTCATTTCTAAGCTCTACACCTGCAAAACTATGAATAGCATTATCTATACAATTATGTAAAGGATAAAAACAACCTAACAGTTTACTATTACCTGCGTTAACAATGGCATCGACTTTTAAACTTGTAATATCTCCTTGCCATAAATATATATTATTAGCTTCCGTCTTTGCTATATCTCTATAATTTACAATACCTTTTTGTTCTATTTCAGCTTTTAAATACTCATTTTGAATTTTCAAAAAATCTTTGCTTACCTCTTTTGGCTCTCTTACGTTACATAAGCTACGAAACAAATCTTTTTTATCATCTAAATTTTGGGGTGATTTCATTTGTTTAAATTTTATATTTTCATCTATAAGATAATCAATTAAAAAATCTAATTTTTGTTCTTGTGTCATAAAAATTTCACTCTACCTTCTTTTCTCGGCTTTGGTGATGGATTGTCTGTTTTAGGATAGCCAAATACAATGTGCAAGTAACCTTTATAACCTTTTGGTAAATCCCATTTTTCTAAAATTTCTTGTCCAAAATCTGAAGAAAAGGTTTCTACTGCTCCACCAATAAAACATGAGCCAATACCTAAGCTATGTCCTGCTAACATCATGTTTTCAGCAACAACGCTACAATCCATTTCGCTAAAAAAAAATCTTTAGGAGCAAACAAAGTTATTAATGTTGGAGCACCATAAAAAGCATCAATAATATTCGGATCATCGGCTATACTTGGATGTTCTTTAGAAATAAAATTATTACCATTCGCCATTTTCGGTTTTACTCGCATTCTTCTGCCTTCCCCAAGTTTTTTATTTACTTCAAAATCATTTGAAACAGCAATTATAACCGATTGTCTGCCACCTGCACTTGGGGCATAAAGACCTGCTGATATTATTGCTTCTAGCTCATTCTTTTCTATTTGTTCATATTTAAACTTTCGTATCGTTCTGCGATCTTTTATCATTTCAATTATTTCATTCATTTTGTCACCTCAAACTCAAATATATTACAATCAATTTCTAGCTAAAACTTCAACTATCTCTCCTACATACATTTCATGAAAGTCTTTTTCTGGGTAATTATCTTTTATTAAATCTTTGTCAACAAATCCACTTTCAACTATTGGTGCATTATAAATTTTTTTACATACAAATACTAATTTTGCTTCTTCAAAATAAGTATAATTTTCACCAAATACTGGTGTTAATCCTACTTCTAAAACTTTATCGCTATCTCTACCAGACTTAATACCTAATTGCATTAACTGTTTTTTATATTCTTTATCAAAAATACAAAGTGTGTATAATTCTTCTCTGTCCATAAACTCTTTTGTATATCTATGTGGTCGTACATATACGACAGTAGTTGGAAGTCCAACGTGTGCTGTTCGGTTTGGTCTTTCCCATACTGCTCCTAAATGCCCCCAAGAAGCTGTCATTGTGTTATAACCACTGACTTGATTTCCTGCTGATATTAGCCACCAATCTTTACTTATCATCTCCATTGGATTTAATTTTAACTCTTTAAAATCAATCTTTCTAAAACTCATTGTATCCTCCTATACTTCTTTCCAACATTGTGGATCTGATGAATACATATCCCCTGTATATCCATAAGCTACAGCAGGACATCCTCTGCAAAATCCATATAGTTCACACTTTGCACATTTCTCAAATTTGTTAAAATCTCTATATTTCTCCATTGTTTGACCTAAGAATATATCATATATTGATGTTTCTAGTATATTTCCAATTTTACTTTCCATTCTTCTACAAGCATATACATCTCCATTTGGTAAAATTGTTATATGACTTATACCACAATGGCAACCGTCATATATAATTTCTTTGTCTGCATTTTTAGGAATTTCAAAAATTCCTTTTTCATATAAAAACAATTTCCATAAATGGTCTTTAAATTGAAAGTGTGTATTTCTATTCTTATACTTTTCGTATTTTTCATAACAAGTTTCTAAAAAAGCTTTATATTGTAACGGCTGAATGTGAAATTCATCGCCATTTGAAAAAGTTTCACCATTTCCATTATTACTAGGACAGTATCTACCAAATGCAAAAACATCAACCTCATTTTCTACAACTATATCTATTATTTCTGAAAACTCATTCATATTTGCACTTGATACTGTCGACATAATTGCACAGTACATACCTGCCTTTTTTATACAGCTTATTTTTTCGATTGTTGTGTCAAAGGAGCCTTTTTTACGAAACTTATCATGAGTTTCTCGAGCACCATCAATTGACAACTGATATTTTTTACACCCATAGCTTACAAGCCTTTTACATACTTCATCATTAAGGTGAAATGGATTTCCAAGTATTCCAAATGATATTTCATTTTGCTTCAATAACTGACACAAATCCCAAAAATTCTTATGTAAAATAGGATCTCCACCTGTTATGTAAAAATAAGGTGTTCTATTAAGTTTATTGCACATGTCTATGCAATCATTTATTACCTTTTTCATATTATTAAAATTCATTTCTGTTAGACAAATATTTTTGTCATCTGCAAAAATATAACAATGTTCACACCTTTGATCGCAATTATCTGTAATGTGCCATTGAAATGCAAAGTAAGGTTTCAAATTAATCATCTCCTAAAATATAATATAATGTTCTCAACCACAAATTTATTAGAAAAAATCTCGGTAGTATTTACTATAATATCTACCGAGATAATTCTGTTACTTCGGATCTTCTGCTCCACAACCAGAACCACACGCTGATTCAGGTTTTTCTTTTGGATCTTCTGCCCCACAACCAGAGCCACAAGCTGATGCTGGTTTTTCCTTCGGATCTTCTGCTCCACAAGAAGATGAACTCATCAATGCTGATACATTTTTTAATGACATAATTAATCACTCCTTTTCACTAAATAACTTGACTATAATTAATTTATAGCCTATACTAAGTATAAATTCTTACAAAACAATAAACAAGAAGGCACTATTTTATTATGTAGTGAGATAAAACTCAACTAGTGCAAAAATGTATGTTATATACTTTTAGGAGGATATATGATTACTAAGGAAGAATTACCTGCGTGTCC
>JBKECM010000201.1:0-13558 GCA_047974615.1 Lachnospirales bacterium | reverse complement strand
CGAACGTGAAAGTTCTAAGTGAGGTACGTCAGTCCTTATCTTCTCATTATAACAGAAATAAGCATAGTCTTCTGTTATTTTGCTAACTCGGACTATGCAATTATTATATCAAAGTGAGGTTCAAGCAATCCTTGAGGGAAGGTCATTTGACTCACATATTTCTTTAGTGTTGTAATTTATAATTTACAATTTAAATAGATTTATGAAAATACCAAAGTTAGAATAAAAATTTTTCTTGTAAATAACAACTTATTTAAAAAATATATAATAAGAAAATTTTTAAGGAAGAAATTATGTAAAAATAAAGTATTAAAAAAATATTTATAATATGATTAACTAAATTTATAAAATATTAAAGGTCAGTTTAAGCATACTTACAGCTTAAAACTGACCTTTTTTATAAAGTTGTTACTAACTTAAACTTACTATCTAAAATCCGAAAGGTAAACCTAAAGCTAACCATGCACAATAGAATATTGTCCAAGAAATAAGGATACCTATAGAATATGGTAACATTAAAGCTAGCATATCTCCATATTCAAAGTCGGCAATATATTTTCTACAAGCTATTAATATAATACCTGCATAAGTCATAAGAGGTGTTATAACATTTGTAGATGAGTCAGCTACACGATAACCAGCTTGGATAACATCTGGTGTAAGTTCACCATTAGTAGCTTGAATTAACATTGGTACAAATATTACTGCCAAAATATTCCATTTTGCTGAAGCAGATCCCATAAATAAATTTATGAATGCTGTAACTAGTATAAAACCAACCATAAGTAAAATAGGGCTACTCATATTTATTGTTTGTAAGAAGTTTGCACCCTCATTTGCAATAAAAGTACTTAAACCTGAATAGTTGAAAATTTGTATAAAGTTACCAGCAAATACTGCGAATACTAAGAAGTAAGCTATATCAGCCATAGCTGCTGCAGTTAATTTTACATATGATTTACTATTAGTAATAGTACCAACAGATTTACCATATACAAGGCTTGGTACTAAGAAAACAATAATCATAACAACAATGATATTATCTCTAATAGGTACATAAGTTTGATTAGCTTTTTCAGCAAGACCAACTATATCATTTGAAACAAACCCCTGCAATAAAGTAAAACCAAGTACAACAAAAGTTAAAATTGTTATTAATAGAGCAATACCAGCATTTTTAAGACCTTTTTCTTCATTTGAAGTTAAATCACTAGCTGAATGTAAATCTTCTGGAATTGTATAGCTATAGTTTTCAACGTTTTTATTTGCAAATTTAACAGATATAAATGTGATAACAACTGTTAAAAAGAAAGTTGAAGCAATCATGAAAATGTAATTCATTGTAACAAAATTACTAATACCAAAATCGCTTAAAGCCATACCATTTGCAACTAAAACGTCATTTGTAATACCACCTAATAAACCATCACCAGGTGTTGGTACAAGCGCAGCACCAAATCCCGCAGAAACACCTGCAAATGCAGCTGTTATACCTATAAGTGGATTTTTACCAAGACCTGCATATAATGCACCTGCAAGTGGGATAAGAACAACATAACCTGCATCAGATGCAACAGATGAATTGATACCAATAAAAATTATAACTGGTAATAATAATTTTTCAGGTGTTAAAATACCAAGTTTTTTAATTGCTGCACCTAAAAGACCAGTTTTTTCAGAAAAACCAAAACCTATAACACCTACAACAACAATACCAAGTGGCGAATATGATGTAAAGTTATGGATACAGTTGTAGAAAAACCAAACTAAACCATCAGTACTTAACATATTTTTAACAACGATGTCGTTTGCACCTTCAACAACTGAAGGATAAACACCTTGAAAAATAAAAGAACCTAACACTACAAATCCTATGAGGTATAGAAAAAGAATATTAGATTCAGGTAGTTTTCTACCAACTTTTACAATCCATGATTGTTTTACTTCATTAGACATAATTTCCTCCTTAGTTTTTGGGTTTATGAAAGAGATATAACGGGGTGTTTTTATATTTCTTCTATAAATCAAAAAATTTAATATGATACAATAAAAGTATACCATAAAACTACATCAAAATGCAAATTTTTTTAGCTATTTTTTTAAAATAAAGTGATTTTTTTTAACAAAATACTAAAATCAAGTAATATAATTAAAAAAAATGGAAAAATATACAAAAAAAATTAGATTAGTGTAGTTTTTTTGTTAGTTATTTTTTATGATAAATTACTTTTTTAATAAAAAAATTTAATTTATTTCAAGTTAAGAAGGACTTCATTGCAAAATATAGAAAAATCCATTTTCGTAGCAAAATGACTGTTTTGCGACGTTTGTAAAAAGTATGGAAATTTGATTTTTTCTTTTACAATGTGCCATTTCTTGAATTTTGCAACGTTGCCATATTTTAAAAAAATCACCTTTTAAGGGTGATTTTTTTAAAATATAAATTAAGCTTTTACTATTGCAATCATTATTCCATTACGTTCTCCGTAATTTGTACAAAGCATTGTAGGTTCTGCTATATGGAAATCTCTAATATTAAATTTTTCTTCTATTAATGACTTCATATGTAGGGCAGTATCTAGACATTTTACGTGAGTAATTACTACAGAGAATTCACTTTTTATTTCTGCTGCAATTTTTGGTAAATTATGATCTGTCATAATTTTTACGAGTTTTGAATATGCTTTAGTACCACGAGCCTTTTCTAAAAGACCAACTTCGCCGTCATCAGCATAGCATATAGGTCTAATAGACAAAGTTGATGCAAATTTTGCAATGTATGGATTCATTCGTCCATTTTTTACTAAATTTTCATATTTTTCTAAAATGAAATATAAATTTAAGTTACTAATTACTGTATTTATTTCTTTTACAACTTCATCTGGTGGTAAATTTTTCTTAATCGCTTCATTAAGCTTTAAAACAATTAAGGTTTCAGTTGCTGTTGCACCTTTACTATCAAAAACATGAACAAATCTATCTGGATAAAGTTCTTGATACATATTTTTTGCTACATTTGCTGAATTATATGATCCGCTAAGCTTTTGAGATATAGTAACTATGTAAACTTCTTTTGAGTCTTCAAATGCACTTAAAAAATCATCAGGAGATGGTGCAGAAGACTTGCTACCACTTTTGGAGTTTTCCATAAGATTTAAATAAGTATCAATATCCATAGAACCATCATCAATATATTCATTACCGTCCATATGAAGTTTTAAAGGTATGCTGCTAAAAGAAGTAAAGTCCTTTGATTTAAATATATCAAGTATATCACAGCCACTATCTGCAATTATTTTTGCCATCTTAAAAATCCTCCGTTAAAATAAGGTTAACTTATTTTAACATATATTTTAATTAATTAAAAGCTTTTTTAACAAATAATATCAAGAGAATTATTATATGGTTGATTTGTTGTTGTACAGTTTCTTGAAGTGTAATATACACAGTTTCTACACTCAGTAGATTTACTTAAAATAGGAGACATTTTATCATAATATAAAGATATGTGTGAATTTTCCATTGGCATATAATTTGCACAGTATTTTTTTGCATTTGTTGTTTTCATAAAAATCACCTCATATATATTTTGGGTAATTTTATGAAAATTATTCTATTTAAAAAAATCTTTTAATAGATTTCCTAGTATTATATTTTCTTTATATAACAAAGGTGATATTCTAAAAAATTTATCTCCTTCAGCTTTAAAACCATAATATGTTAAATCTCTTATAACTACATTATTTTTTAAGCAAAAGTTTGAAAATTCTGTTGATTTTTTATCATTAAGTATTTTTACTAATAACAAATTACTATTTTTGTTAAATGTTTTTAAAGTTGGAACTTCTTTTATAAGTTCAGTAAAATAATTCATCGCTTCTTCAGTACACTTTAAGGAATTTTCAATAAAATCTATATCTTGAAATACGACTTCTCCTATTTTTTCAGCTATTGTATTTACTGTCCAGGGCAGTGCGTTTTTTTTCATAGAAAGCAATATTTCCTTGTTGCTTGAAATAATATATCCTAATCTTAAACCAGAAAGACCAAAAAATTTACTTGTGCCTCTTATAATATATAAGTTGTCAAACTCATCAATTAAACTAAGTGCACTTTGATTTCTGCTAAATTCTGCATAGGTTTCATCAATTAAAACATTTATATTCTTATTTTTATAAAATGATAATATCTCAAATAAATCATTTTTTTCTATAAAAGAGCCAGTAGGATTATTTGGGTTACATATTATTACAAGGTCAATATCGATATAACTATATAGTAATTCTTTATCTATATTAAAATCGTTTTTTTCTTCTAAAAAATATTCTTTTATTTCACAATTAGCTTTTTTAAGTTCTATGGCATATTCACCATATGCAGGCATAATATTTAAAGCCTTATTAGGTTTTATAGTATTGATAATATTATGAATTAGCTCTGTAGCACCACAACCAACTAAAATTTTTTCTATATCTATATTAGTATAATTTGAAATACTTTGCCTTAAAGCAAAATAATCAATATCTGGATATATATTTATATATTGTTCAATATCTTTTAGAATATTTTTTGCTGAATTAGGTATTCCTAAAGGGTTAATATTACTCGAAAAGTCAAGTATTTTTGCATCTTCTCCCAATAAATTTTTATATAAAGTTAAGTTGCCACCATGAGTATTTTCCATTTTTTTCACATTTTAAATAAGATTTAATTTTTTTTAATTATAATATATTTTATAGAATAACATATTTATTTAAAAAATGCACTTTTTTCTTGCTAAATTTATATGAAGTTGATATAATTAATAATAAAAAATACTTTTCTTGGGGTAATGTAAGGGTATGTTTAGGGAACTTAACTTTAAATTTGATAAGACAACGATAGATATAGTTTCTGACTATATCTATTTGGAATGTGAAGAACAAGGAACTATTGGTCTTATTAACCATTTTGAAGATATTATAAAAGTTTCAATATTAACTAGTGGAAAAATTTTAATTGCTAAGGAAGTCGAGCTTTTACCAAATACAACTACAAATGTGCCATTTACGGTTGTAGAAAAAAATAAAAGTTTTAAAGAAAAAATTTTTATACACAATAAATCTGATGTATATGGTATTGAAATATCATATTTAAAAAAAGAAAATGAATTTTTTCTTAATAATAAAATAATTTTTAACATTAATCAAGTTTATGAGGAATACTTAAAAAATAAAAAGCTTGTGACAGAAAATTTTTTTGATTATGATTTTAAAGAATGGTTATATAAGTATAATATGGACTTTTTTAATTTTTATAATCTTTTTTTGGAAGATACAAAAGAAGATAGACTTATAGAAAATTTTTTTGTAGCTACTAAAGTTAAAGAAAAAACTAAAATTTATTTTTCTGAAAAAGAGCTGATTTTTTACGAAAAAGATGGGGTTATGGTTATAGATATACCTTTAGAAATTACAAATGGTTATATTGAAGAAGAAATACATTTAATTGGTAATACTGCTTTTGTATCTTTAGATAAAAATGTTGTTTTTTCTAATGATTTTAATGATAATAAATACTTTCTAAAAGCTATAATTGATTTTAATAAAATTAAAAGTATTCGAGATTTTATTTATGTAAAAATAGGTGATGAAAAGATAAAGTTGGTTTTTGTTAAAAAACAAGATTTTATAATTAGTTTTGAAAATAGAATTTTGTATGATGGGGATAGTTTTCAATTATATATTAAAAATAATACTAATAAAGATATTGATTTATCATTGAAAAGTACAGTAAGTTATTTGACTGTACCTGATATAATTACTGTAAAAAGAGGTAAAGAAATTTTATACGACTTAAAAATTTCCTTAAATGCTTTACAACGAACTTTTTTTAAATTAAATAGAAAACCTTATATTTTATGTGAATTAATATATGAATATAATATTGGTTATAAAAAAATATCAAAATCCTATAACTATAAAATATTACTACAAAAAGTGGGTAAATAGATGTTAACCTTTCAAGAAAAATTTAAAAAGGAACTTGAATTATTTGATAAAAATAGAACAGAGAAACATCTAAAGTTAGTTTTAAACTTTGGATTTTTAAGTTATGTTTTAAATAAAGATGAAAACATTAAAAATTCTTTAAAAAGAATTATTTTCGTTGCTAACAAAGAATTATATAATATCGAAGTTTCAAATGCTTTTCAAAGTGTTTTAGATTTTTATGAAGGTACTATAAACAATGTTTTTTTTGAAAATAATAAAAATTTTTATAAAAATAGTTATAAATTAACTAAAGATGAATATTATTTATTTTATTTATTTACTAAATCAGTTTCAAAGGCAGAAAATAGCGAAAAATTTTTAAAAGAGCTATTAAAACTAGCAGTCAATGATTCTAAGGCATTTATTTATGTATGTAGTTATTTTTTATATATAGAGGACTACCCAAATTTGCAAAAATATCTTATTTTAGCTTATGAAAAAGGTGTAAATAGTCCTTATTTATTTTATATCTTTGGAGAATATTTGAAAAAAGGTGATATTAATGGTTGTGAAAAACTTTTAGTTAAATATATAAAATGGTCAATTAATCATAAAATAGAGATATATAACATATTAAATTTATTTTTTGCATCTGAAAACGATAACGGTATAAAAGATATTAATTTATTATATAAAATTTATAATAAAACCTTAAATGTAAATGTTTTAAAAATACTTGTTAAAGAAATTTTATATACACATAAAACCTATAGTGATGACGAATATAAACTTTTTATTACTGCTTATAGTAAACAAATAAATCTTAAAGGTTTAAATGTAGTTCTAATTGAAGCTTTCACAATGTTTGAGTATAAGGAGATATCATATAATACAATTTTAGACTTTTTAAAAATTCAAAATTTGTCAAAGAAATCTTTAGCATATATTTATTTTATAATTTCGTCCTATAGTAAATATAGTAATTTAGAAGTTATATATAAAGAAGATATTTTTGATTTTGGTTATAAAGCATTACAAAAAAATTGTATTGATAAAGAATATTTAAACATATATAATTATATTTTAATTAATCACTATGAAAAATTGAGTGAAGATAATATTATTTTTATAGAAAACTTACTTTTAGAATATCTATTTAAGTATAAAATTAATTTTTATGGTAAAGATGAAAATAAAGTTAAAGTACTTTGGCTTAAAAGTAAATGTTTTAAAGAAGGTGATATTTATTTTACTACAGAAAAAATCACAGATATCTATGCACTTAATGATAATTTTGATATAATGTTTTTTGATTTGGGTAAGAAAAATATTTTAAATGTAGATTTTGATTTATCACCATATATAGAAGGGGATAATTACAAACTGTATGAATATTTCTATAATAAAAACAAGAAAAACGATTTTATTGTTTTAAGTTTAGCTTTAAAAAATTTAGAAAATAAAAATTATGATATAAATATTTATGAAGATGTTTTAAAAATTAATTTGGCTAAAAAATATGAAAATTTATTTAAAAATATTTTAGGTGTATATCATTTACAAGGAAATAATATAAATAGTTCATTAAATTATTTAAATGAAATTGAAATTGTTAATAGTGATTTATGTAAAATTTTAATCGAATCAAAGATAAAGGGTAGAGATATTGATGAGGCTTTTGAACTTATTAAAAAGTTTTACGATGTTCTTGAGAAACAAACTATATTTGACTATATTTCTTCTATTATAAATGAATATAGCACCGTTGATGTAAGTGTACAGTGTTTTGAATTACTGTTAAAAAATTATTATAATAGCGATACTTTAAATTATATCGTAAAATACTACAAAGGTACAATCAAAGAATATAAAACCTTATATAAATATGCTAATGATACAGAATTAAGAAATAATTTAATTAATAAGGTTTTAGATACTTATGTAAATAAAAAAGTTTTTAGCAGTAATACAAAAGAGATGAATTTTTTTATTAGAGTCTTAAAAGATTGTTGTGATAAGGAACACATTAATATAGTATGTGAATATTTGACATATGAAATTTTGGTTAATAGTTTATTTGTACCCTATGATTTAATTACTACTTTAGAGAAATTTTACGTTGAATATAATTTAGAATATTTATCCATTGCTTTAAGTAAGCTTTACGTATATAATAAAACTGATTTAAGCGAGCTGATAGTTGAGAAATCTATTAGTCTATGTGAAAAACATAATGTTGTTTTTCCGTTTATGAAAGAATTATCATATTGTGATAATAATGACTTTATAAATCATAATCATAGTGTAATATATATACAAAAATATGAGGAAGAACTTTATATAAAAATCAAAGAAAAATATGAAGCACTGGATTATTTAGGTTTTGGTATATATTATTATACTTCTGTATTTTTTTATGGAGAATTAATAAGTTATAGTATTTATAATACTTATAATGAACTTTTAGAAGAAAAAAGTTATAAAAATCAAAATAAGTTTGTTTCTGAAAAAACCGATGTGTTTTATAAAGTGAATAATGCACTTGTATATGAAAGTTTGCATAAATATGACTTACTTGAAAAAGAAATTGAATGGCTAATTAATGAGGAGGAAAATAGTTATATTATTTTATAACTAGAGTATTGTATGTATATCTATAATTTTGAAAAATTTAAGCTTGATATAAGCGAGTACGATTTAAGTTTAGAATTATTTAATTATATCTATAACGAACAGTTAGAAAATGTTTTAAATATTAAGATGACTGTTTTAAGAAGAATATTTTTTGATTCTGTAGACTTTTCTTATAAGTCGCAAATTTACAATAAATATAGTAATTATTTGTTTATAAAGATTAAAAAATATATTGATAATATTTATAATGACTTTGAAGTTTTACTACAAATAGAGGAGTCTATAACTACAAGAGATATTGTTGATGATTTTGACTATTTAAAAAATATTAAAAGCAACATAGATAAATTAATGTTACCTGAAAATATAACTGCTAATATTTCAAAAAAGAATGAAATAATTGAAACTTTTTTTAATGGTTTATTAGAAAATATAAATGGGTACAAAAGTTATTTTAATAATAAAAATTTAGTTTCACTTTTTTTTAGCAGTAATGTTTTAATGGCTTTAGAACGTGAAGTTCATAAGATTTCTACTGAAGGTTCATATGAAAGCTATGTAATTTTACTTGGTGAATGTGTAAAAACTCTTGATGATGAAATATTTTCAAGTGTTTTAGCTGATTTTGAAAACTGTCTTAAATATACAAGTATTGGCGTTACAAAAATAAAACATAATCTTGTTAATTCATTAAATCTTGAGAAACCAGAAGTTAGAGCCTTAGCTTGTAAAATTCTCGACAATATCAAAAAATTGGAAAGTTTATTAGACTCTTTTTTAATGATTGAAGCTAAAGTAAAAATTGTGGTTGATAACATAGATTTTGAGATGTTTAAAACACTTTATGAGCAAGGCGTTGCAAATTTAGATAGAAAACAATTTAATAATACAGTTAATTCTGCAAAAAATGTAATTCAATTTTTTCTAGCAAACTATAAAGAGTTTTATGACCTAAATGATGAACAAAAAATGCTTGTAATTAGTGTAAATCAAAGTATACACTTAATTCAAAATTTTTTAAACAATAATGTAAGTGAAGATAAAAAAAATCAAGTCGCAATATGTGAAACTCTTATTATTAAAAGAGATATTTTACTTAAAGAACTTGATAAAATTATTAAAAATAATGATGATACAGAATATTTTATTGAAAAAATTTATATCAAAGAAATAGCAACTATTGAAGAAGTGGTATATTTGACTATTAACGATTTACTTAAAGAAAATGAAAGTTTTGCTAAAAATCTTGAAATGCTACATTTTGATTTAGTTAATGCACTTAAGGTAATAAATATTGAAATATTCTTACCTAATAAGGGTGATAGATTTAATAGTAAGTTACATATCGTTGAAAATGTAGTTGTTGATGAAGATTTTGCAGTTGGCGAAATTATACGAATAGTTTATAACGGATATAAAATAGATAATCGTGTAATACAACCTGCTCGAGTTATTGTTTGTACTAAATAAGGTGATTGTTTGAATAATATATTAAAAATTGTAATTGATATAGGTGAATATAGTACAAAAGTTTCTTTTTTAAGAGATAATAAAGAAATTTACTTAGATTTTTCAGGTGGATATGGTGAAAAATCTTTTTTATCGTGTATTTTTTACTCTTTTGAGCAAAATGAGTTCCTTTTTGGTGAGTATGCAAAAAATGAAAAACAATATTCAAAGGGTGTACTTTTTGATAACGTTCAAAAGTTAATAGAAAAAGATGAAACATTTAATCTTGAATGTGGTACTTTTTCCGGTACTGAAATAGCAAGCTTATATATTGACTATATTCTTAAATTTTTAAAAGGATTAGACCCGAAAATAGATTTTTTTGAAGTTATATTTCTATTTAAATATGGAGAAATTGATTATAGAAAAAATTTAGAAAAAGTTGTTTCTAAAAATTCATTAATCAAAAAAGGAATTTTTTTAGAAAATATTTTAACTTTTTTTTACAATAAAGAAACTTTAAGTGAAAAATATGTTATAATTGATTTATCACATACTAGTATGGGAATTTATTTTATACAAAGAAATTTAGATGAAGTTTCCTTACATAAAGTAAAAATATTCGATGATATTTCCTTAGGTAATATTGATAGTGAATTTTATAAAATGCTTTCTATCGCATATGAAGAAAGTGTTGATGATTATTCCTTTGAAGACTTTGAACAAGAAAAAATTTCACAACTTGTACGAGAAAATAAAAATAAGTTTTTAAATAGTTATAATAAAAAGAAAGATGTTAAGGTATATTATGATTTTGTCACACCTCCTTTTGCTGTAACTATAAAATATGAATATATACTTAATTTAATCGAAAAAGAAATTTCTTTTTTTAATAAAGCTTTAAGTGATGTTTCTTTTAAAGATACAGATTATAAATATATATGTGTAGGCTATGGAACTAGATTTAAGTTTATTGAAAATTTATTTAAAAATATTTTTGGTAATATATCTTTTCATAAAGAAGATTTTTTTCTGAATAGTGCATTAAACTATTTTTATACTAAAAATAAATTGAAACTTTCTCTTGAAGTTGAAGAAAAATTTAATGTTAAAAACTTGAAAAATGATATAGCTTTTGGATTTTTTGATAAGGATTTTATACCGATTTTCAGTAAGTCTTTAGTAAATTTTGAGCTTAAACTTTTTATAAATCAATATATAGAAGATGCTCTAGTTTTACCATTATATAAATGGGAAAAAGGTGATTTAACTTTACTTTGTGATATAAATATTACTTATTTTAAAAATAGAAGTAAGGGTACATTAAAATTAAAATTTAATGGGAAATTAGAAGAAAATGTATTTAATCTATATGTCGAAGATTTGGGTTTTGGAGATATTTATACTAAAACAGATTATAATGAAATTTTTAAAATTAAAATATAAGGGGTGCTAATGATGAGTTTTTTAGGGATAGATTTAGGGACAACAAATTCTGTAGGTGTAATATATAATGAAAATAATAAAGAATTTGAAGTTGTAATTATAGATGATGAATATGAAATTTTACCCTCAGCTGTAAATTATCTTGAAGATGAAACGATAATTGGGCAAGAAGCAAAGGCTGGTGCAATTATATATAACGATACTACAGTTTTATCTGTTAAACGTTTGATTGGTACTGATGAAAAAATAGTTGTTGGAGATAAAATAGTAACACCTGTTGATGTTTCTGCAAAAATCCTTGAAGTAATAAAAAATGCAGCTGAAGAACAAGCTAATATGGAGTTTAAAGAGGTTGTTATTACACACCCAGCTTATTTTAATGATAGACAAATATATGAAACAAAAGAAGCAGGATTACTAGCAGGTTTTGAAAATGTTATTTTGCTTTCAGAACCACTTGCTGCGGCAATAGAATATGGATATAAGGATAATGAAAATCAAAACATTTTAGTGTACGATTTAGGTGGTGGTACTTTTGATGTTTGTGTGCTTAAAGTATCTATAGGAAAAGATGATGAAAAAATATTTGAAGAACTTTCTGATGTTGGAGATATGCTTTTAGGCGGTGACGATATTGACAATGAACTTGTAAGTTGGCTTAAAGAAAAGGTTTATACTTTATATAATGTAGATATTAACACGATGGAAAATTCTTTAAGAAAAACAACAATACAACGTCTAAAATATGAAGCTGAAAATCTTAAAAAGAAACTTTCAAATGCTAGTAAAGCAGATATAGTTATTTCACCTCTTCTTGTATATGAAGGTGTTCCTATAAACCTAAGCATAGAAATTACACGTGAAGAATATGAAAAACTTATACGAAAATATATTGATAGAACAAGAGATATTATGGAAGAAGCCATTAAACGTAGTGGCTTAAAAATAGATGAATTAAATAAAGTAATTCTTGTTGGGGGTAGCACACTTATACCTATGGTAAATAGAATGGTAGGTGGCTATATAAAAGAGCCTTATAACTCTCTTGACCCTGCAAAAAGCGTTGCTATGGGTGCGGCAATATATAACTATTTTATACATACTGATAGTGCAAAAATGCATATCGGTCAAATAACAAGACAAGTTATAGGTACTTCTGCTATCGTTGATGTAAAAACCCTTAAAAGAGAACTAATACCACTTATACCTGTTGGAAGTAAAATACCTGTAAGTGTTACGGATAGCAACTTTACAAATATGATTGGCTCAAGTGAAGTTGTTGTTGATGTTTTTCAATGGGAGCAAGATAAAGAAGACGAAAAAAAATATATTGGCTCTGTAAATATAACTGGTATAGAAAAAAAATCAAAAATTGAAGTAACTTATGAGATAAATAAAAATAATATTTTTGAAGTTAAAGTTAAAGACTTAAATAGAAATATACTAAGAAGTGGAAGTTTTGACAGAAGTAGCGTAAGAGAAAAGAAAGTAGACTATACTGAGTACATTCCTTTCACTGATGAAGTAAATATTGTTTTTTTAATTGACACAACAGGTAGTATGGACTTCTATATTGAAGGTGTAAAAAATAAAGCTTTGGAGTTTTCAGAAATTTTAGAAGCAAAAGGTCTTAACTTTAATTTAGGCTTAATCGGATATGGTGATTTATATGAAAAAGAAAAGCCTATCATTTGTGATTTTACAAATGATATTGAAAAGTTTAAAAGTAACCTGTCTAAGCTACCAAATTATTTTGGTGGAGATATACCGGAATCAACTTTAGATGCTCTTGAAGATGGTATAGATTTACTATATAAAAGTAATGTAGATGAAAATAGTAAAAATATTTTTGTTTTAATCACAGATGCACCACCTCATATACCTACTATAAAAGGAAATAACACTAAAGATATTAAGCAAATGCTTGATGATAGAAATATAACTTGTTTTGTTGTAGCTAATAGAGATGAGAAGAGTGTTGAAGCCTATAGCGAATTAATTGAAGATGAAAATAACTACTTCAGTATGCGTGAAAAATTCTTTGATATTTTAGATGG
>JBKECM010000116.1:0-3979 GCA_047974615.1 Lachnospirales bacterium | reverse complement strand
AAATAGTTCAAGAAAGCTTCGACAACGCATAACAGCGTGTTTCTGCTAGGAGAAGCTGACGCAGAAATTTTGAAAATTTATAGAAAATTAAAAATAATGGGGTTTTTAGAGGTTGCCATATTAAAATAACAGTAAAAAATATTTGTTAACCCTTGACAACATTTTAAATATATGTTAATATATTGTTATATTTAGTTAACTTTTATAGTTTAAGTTAGTTTGTGTTAACATAGAGAGGAGTACTTATGAGTATAGTTATAATTGGTGGCAATGAAAGAATGGTATGTAAATATGAAGATATTTGTGCAAATTATGGATACAAAGTAAAAGTTTTCGCAAAAGAAAATGGTGCTTTTAAAAAGAAAATGGGAAATTTTGATTTACTCTTACTTTTTACAAATACGGTATCACACAAAATGGTAGTAAATGCTACACAAGAAGCTAAAAAAAATAATATACCTATCGCAAGATTACATTCAAGTAGCGCAACAGCTCTTGAAACGTTATTATCAGAATATGCTACATGTTAATCGGAGGAAAAATGCTAGAAAAATATATAATTGAATTTTGTTCACCTACCCTAGCATCTATAAAAAGTGGTAATTTATTTATGTATAAACATATAGGTGAGGATATAGAAAAAAATATTGAAGAAATAAATTTTGTACTTAAAGACACAGGCGTCACTGTTGCCTTGCTAAAGAATAAGAATAATAAATCACTTATATATGTTTATAGAAGAAAAAAGTTAGAAAAAGAACTATTAGACTTTAAAGTTGCTAATTTTTTAAAACAAAACGGTTACGAAAACACAAATATTTGTTATATGATAAATACATTAAAATCAAAATTAATTGAAAGCGATTTATTTCCCCACGAAATTGGTTTGTTTTTAGGATATCCCATAGAAGACGTTTTAGGCTTTATTGAACATAAAGGTAAAAAATGTAAATGCAACGGTTGTTGGAAGGTATATTGCAATGAACAGCAAGCTGAAATATTGTTTGCAAAATATAACAAATGTAAAAAAATATATAAAAATTTATGGGAACAAGGAAGAAGTATTACCCAGCTTACAGTAGCTGTTTAATAAATATTTTTATGAAAAGAGGTTTTATAATGAGTAAAGTTGCAGTAATTTTTTGGAGTGGCACAGGTAATACTGAAACAATGGCAAATTGTGTTTGTGAAGGTGCAAAATCAAAAGGTGCTGATGTTACCTTATTTGAGGCAAATAAATTTTCAAAAGACCTAGTAGATAACTTTGATGCTTTTGCATTTGGTTGCCCCTCTATGGGTTCTGAAGTTTTAGAAGATGGTGACTTTGAGCCTATGTGGGATAATGTAAAAGGCTCTTTAAAAGATATAAAAGTAGTTCTTTTTGGCTCATACGACTGGGGAGATGGAGAATGGATGCGCAACTGGACAGAAGAATGTAACTCCTTAGGCATAACTTTAGCAAAAGACTTTGTTATAGCTAATCTTGAACCAGATGAACCATCTAAAACTGCTTGCAAATCCTTAGGTGAAGCAATAGCTAGCTAGTAAATACTCTCCATATATTAAAATGAGGTTTAAAGGCATAGGCTTTTTCTGTGTCAGTTACGTAAAATCAAACTTTTTGTGTATTTATATATACACGTCAAAGTTTGATTTTACGCACTTCCTTGAAAAATCTCAATTTTTTTAAACCTCAAAAAGGGACTGAAAGAAACATCGCTAAGCGAGTTTCTTTCAGTCCCTTAAATTTTAATAATCAATAAAGAAAATTTCTATAGTTTTAAAAAATTTATAATTTAAACTATATTTTATTCTTCCACAGACTTTCCAAAAACCTTTAAAAATATAAACATCGCAATTATACCAACAGGTAAAGTTATGTAAAAAGGAACTCCAAAACCGGCAGGTAAATATCCTAATAATACTGAAACTATACCAACAAATACAGCATACCAAATTTGCGTTCTAACGTGTTCTATGTGATTACAACCAGCACCCATAGATGATAAGATAGTTGTATCAGAAATAGGAGAACAATGGTCACCAAAAATAGCACCTGTTAAAACAGCACCAGCTGCAACTATTGATAGAGAAAGGTCAGCCTCACCAGTTAAGGAAATAGCAAGTGGTATAGCAAGTGGCATAAGTATGCTAATAGTGCCATAAGCAGTACCTGTTGAAAAAGATATTAAAGAACCAAGTAAAAATATTATTGATGGTAAAAATTCAGGCTTCATCCAACTACCTAAAGTTTCACTTAAATATAAAGCAGTACCTAAATCTTTAATTGTAGAGTTTAACGCCCAAGCAAGTAATAATATAACACCAGTAATAAGTAAATTTTTCATACCACCTATCCAAGTATCAATAGCTTCAGATAAAGTAAATATCTTTTTAATAACACCTAAACCGATAGTAACACAAGCAGTAAATATAGCACTTTCAAGTAAAGCAACAGAAGCATCAGCATTAGCAAAAGCTTCTAAAATACCTGCAAAAGTTAAAGGACTATTAGTAAGTAATTCAATAGAAGCTAAATCATCACCACCCATAACAGCTTTAAATCCTGAGAAGTAAAAAGCAATAATACAAGTAACAACTAAAGTACCAATAGGTATTAAAGCATTACCAACACTAGGCTTAACCCCTGCTAAAGGCTCAAGCTCATTCTCACCCTCAGAGCTAGCTAAATCGTTATGTATACCGGCTCTCGCATTTCTTTCAGCTACAAGCATAGGCCCAAATTCTTTTAAAGTATAAGCAGTTAAAGCAACAAAGCCTAACATAAATATATTGTAAAAACGATAAGGTATAGTTTGTATAAATATACTATAAGCTTCAACTTCAATACCAACAGAAAGGTAAGCATCACGTATTTGAACGATTTCAAGACCTATCCAAGTAGATATTAAAGCTATACCAGCAATAGGTGCAGCAGTAGCATCAACAATAAAAGCTAATTTAGAGCGACTTATTTTCATTTTATCAAAAATAGGACGCATAATAGGGCCAACTATTAAAGAGTTTGCATAATCATCAAAAAATAAAAGTATACCCATAATCCAAGATATAAACTGTGCAGATCTAGGTGTTTTAGCCCTCGTCACCATCTTTTCAGCTACAGCTTTAGCACCACCCATTTTACCTATTAAGTGAACGATACCCCCAATAACGAGTACTTGAAGTACAATTCCTGCATTCCAAGGGTCAGCAAGTGAACTAACAATACGAGAAACAAAACCAGTAAACATATCAAATATAACATTTATACCAGAAGTATTTGTTATTGATATAAGAAACGTACCAGATAAAGCACCTATAAAAAGACTTATAACAACGTTTTTAGTTAAAAAAGCAAGTATAATAGCGATTAAAGGTGGCAACAAGGTCCACATACCTAAAACATCAGCAGGGTTACTTCCATCATCAGCAAAAACGCAAGTTGACATAATCATCACAAAGGTTAGTGTAAGTAAAATAGTTGCATAGATTTTTCTTTTTAACATAATTTCCTCCTAAACTATGAAATTAATTGAATTGGCAACGTTGCAAAATTCAAGGAATGGCACATTGCAAATAAAAAATCAAATTTTCATACTTTTGACAAACGCCTGAAATGGCAAAAAAGAGGGTGCTGAAAAAGGAAACAAAAAAATGTTGCTGCAGAAAAATAAGCGTTCGACTTGTGTTTTAACGAAGTTAAAACACGCAGGTTGCATAAAACTAATGGCAATAAATTGCCAAGTTTATGCAATCTCACTATTTTTCTGCCGATTATATCTAGCAATATTTTTTTGAACTGACTTTATCAACACCCTCGGTGTTGCCAAATATTTTAATTTTAAATCATAATACAAATCATACCATTTGAATTTTCGTTAATCATCTTTTGCAAACCTTCTTGCATTTTAAGTTGAGTGTCTTCTGGCATTCTAAGTAGTTTACTTTGTAGTCCTTCACGTACAAGTTCCTGCATAGA
>JBKECM010000114.1:0-1870 GCA_047974615.1 Lachnospirales bacterium | reverse complement strand
ATACAAACTTAGCCGATTTAGTCACATCACTATCTGACGCACCAGACTTTGATTTATCACTTTTTGAAAGTAGACTAATACATTTATCAGCACCACTTGTACTTCCTCCAATAATTTTACATAAGTCAGCCATACCCTCAAGAATTTCAATTGTATCTTTCTTATCACTTTTGTCTATGTAACTTAAATACTTTTCATTATTTCTTAAGTCACCATAAACTTCATCAAACATTTTTTCAGACTTTTTGCTAATATCTTTAATACCATCATAATAGTTAAAATTATATTTCTTAACCATTTTACCGAGTACACAACTATCATTCAACTTGTCGAAATACTCCATAGCCCCCACTATTTTCCCATTTTTACCTTTTAACTCTTTACTCACTAAATTCTCCTATAATTTTTTATTTTATCGAACATTCGTTCTGTTAAACTACTATATCATATTTTATATATTGTTGTCAACTATTGATTTTTTATTTTTAACAAAACAAAAAACACCTAGCATAAAGTCAGATACTAAATATTGTAAATATTATTTTAAAATATTAACCTATTAAAATTACATTTTTACTCTTGTCATCCTTATAACACACCCCTAAAAAACCCTTGTAAAATCAACATTTTTCATTATTTGTATCATATTCGGTTTTTATTTTGTATCATATAGGGTGTTTACATCTTCATCTATAAGGATACTGTTTTTGATACAACGTGAAAAATGCACACCCTTGGGGTGTGCAAAATTTCGAGGGTGTGCATTTTTACAATATTTTACAACATTTCACAACCAATATACGCTCATAAAATAAGGGTTTTGTATTTTTCGTTGTGTTAGTTTAGGTATTGTTTTGTGAATGATGTATGTATTTTTTACGTGTTTAACATATCTGTATTTTTAATATTATTAAATTTCCACATAAAACCCATACTAAATGCTTTTAATACGACATTTTAATAAGTAAAATACTTTATATCAGTTTTATCTGCTGATTAATTTTTAATAGCAAATGAAAATTCACCAACCACAGTCATAGTAAAGGATCCCGATGTTGTATTTAATGGTTGTTTGTATAACCAATTATACCCACCATTATAATTATTACGTACTCCAACGTTGTATTTACCATCTAATTCGCTAATGCTATATGACACTACATCTCCAGAACTTAAGCTTATACTAAAATTAGAGTATAGAATATAATTTTTATCTCTAATTTTATTCAGCCCATATATTACATTGAAATCTTCATCAATCACACTAGCGTTCTCCATACCACTAATGAATATTGAAGAATTACGATTTTCTACAACATCTAGTTCACTTAAATCTACATCTATTTTCATTTCATTATTATTCTGTACTTCATTAATAAATATGGCTGTATTATAACCTTCTACATCCTCTGTTTCATCTGCATTCGCATCTATTTCCATGTCGTTGTTTGTTGTTTGATCTATCCCACTTTCTACTATATTCATAAATACTGATTGGTCGTATCTTTCTAAAACTTCTGCTTCATTTAAATCCACTTCAGTAAACGCTGTATTATCATCAATATAATAAACCTCAATCTCACCAGTTGTACGTTGAACTTTTACCCATGATCCTTCAGTTTGGTCATTGTTATTTAATTCTGAGCCCATAAAAACTTTTTCTTCTTGTGCATTTGTAAACCCAAGCAAACCGCTACTTACAAATAGCACTATAACTAATGCCAATAACTTTTTCATCTAATTTCTCACTTTCTTTAATTAATGAAGCCATATTTTTAAAATTATTAAATTTCTGCATTAAACCCAGACTCAATGCCATCAATATCACTAGATTGATACTTACTAGCCAAATTGCCTGTCGGTTGTACAT
>JBKECM010000111.1:0-11847 GCA_047974615.1 Lachnospirales bacterium | reverse complement strand
ATAGTACTTGCAAAACTAAAGTTAAAACCGTCACTAGCAAGGTCTGTTGTGATAAGTATTTTATAATCACTATCTCTAAATTTTTCTTTTATATCATCGCTACTATTTTTACTATCAAAAGTTAAAACTCTATCTTTAAATTTGCCCTTGTCTAAATGTTCGAATAAATATTGCAAAGTGCCATTAAACTCGGTATATATTATAACTTTTTGATTTAATTTTTTTAATTTCAATTCTGTAAATATTTTATTTAGTAACTTTTCTAAATTTTCTAGTTTTGAAGATTTTTTAATTTTATTACAAATTTTTATAATCTCATCAATATAAACTTTTTCTTTATGGTTTAATCTTTTTTTTACATTTATAAGAAAATTTAAAAATGCTAAATGTGAAGATGAAAAAACTTTAGTCATCATTAATGTTAAGTCATACTTATCCATTTTAGGAAAAGCCACTTTACTATCAAGTGCAAGGTAACTTTCTAGTAGCTTGTAAAGTTTAAGTTCTTCGTCGTTGTATTCATACTCTAAAGACATTGTAACTCTGTTTGGAATATTTACATAATCAGAAACCTCTTGTCTTAAAGTCCTAAAAGCTATTTGTCTAATCTTTTTTGATAATTCCCCATAATTTTCTTCTCGTCTATAATACCTTTTATAGAAACTACCTTCATCATCAAATAAACTATCGTCAATAAGTTTAGCAAGATTATAAATATCTAATATTGAGTTTTGTATAGGCGTTGCTGTAAGTAAAATTTTAAACGAATTTTTAGAGATTTCTTTTATACAATCGTATAGCTTACTTTCGGCTCTACCACTTTTTAGCTTGTGTGCTTCATCTACAACCACAATGTCAAAATCTAAATCTTGAAAATAATCATTATGTTCTCTAACCATAGAAAAAGTTGTTATTATAACGTCTTCACCACTATATATAAACTCTTGCATTTGTTCCTTATTTTTTAGTAAAACATAGGGAACATTAAAACTATTTTCAAAAACTTCTAGCCATTCGTATATTAGTTGATTAGGTATAACTACAAGTATTTTATCGCCTAAATTAAATCTAGTAGCTATAATCATCATTGCAGTATAAGTCTTACCAAGCCCACCCTCATCACAAAGTAATACACCCGTTTTCTTATCATCAAAATTTGCAAAATTTATAAACCTCTTTAAGCCAAAAGTGGCAGAGGCTATTTGATGTGGATAAATTGATATATTAGACGAACTAATTACTGGAATTAACCCATCTTCTTTTCTAAAGTCCTTTAGTTTAGTCGCATAATAATAGGCTTGTTGTATATTCACGTCTTATCACCATAGTTTCGTTATTTTAATTACAATTATACTATATTTGGGGCAATTTTTAAAGTCTAATATTTATATATAAATTATGAAGCCAGTGAATAAAAATCCACTGGCTTCATAATTAACTATTAAATTTATTTTTTTACTCCAACCCTTTCTGAAACTTAAACGTATCTTCAAAAGTTATCCTACCATTTGTTTTTTTAACATCATTTATACATCTCAAGTGTAACCCTTTTAATGTATCATCATCAACCTCTGCCATATGTGCTAATATGTGCGAAGTCTTAGCTTGTTCTACGGCAACTTTAAAAATAAGTTTCGACAATCTATCTTCTGCTTGTCCAAGTCTTCCGTCTAATACATTGACAAAAATTTCTGATACAATATCTTGATTATTTATTGAGTTTAAGTATGCTGAATAATATTCAACTGCATTTTCTAAAAACTCATTTAAGAACTTAGAATTATCAATTTTCATTCCATTTTCACAACGTATTAATGTATCTTTTTGTAACCAAATATTTTTTCTAATTTTATCCATATGTCACCTATTTTTTCATAAGGCGTCTGTTCTGACACTCTATGAAACCTTTTATTTACACAACTTTACAATGTTTTAGGAGTCAAATTTGGAGTCACTAACATTTTTTTGACGTCTATTTTTTGTCTTTCAAAGCTAGGCATTGCCTAGCTTTCAGAATTTGGTGAGGCGTTTTGACGCCTTGCCTTTATCCTGCATATTTATTGGAGTATTAAAAGTGGTAATTTTTCTTAACTATCGCAAATAATTCTTTAATATCTATTTTGCAAATCTGCCATAGAACACCTATATAACTGCTATTAATATTTGTAAAATTAATATGAAAAATAAAGCTATATGTAATTTATAATTCGCTGAATTTATTGTAAATTTTTGATATTAGGAGCTATATTAATTTATAGTGTAACTTAAATATTAGATATTATTTTTATTCATATTAATATATTATATTTAAGCTTATAAAGTTCTTTCATAGTCCAATTTGAACTTAACCTAAGTTCTAGAAAAAGACGCACTCTACCTATGTTCAAACTTCATCTTTTCAAAATTTTAATCTGCTCTTTATTTAATATTGGTACCGTAATATTAAATAACTTTACAACAACTTTACTTCAAAATCTCGTACAAATTACTACTCTTGCCACCGTTTTTTCTATATCTATTTTTCACTTCTAAAAAATCATTTGTACACAATTCTTCAATTCCTCGCTTAACACTTGAAACAGAAAGTTTCGTATTTAGTGCAATAGTTTTTATTGATGGATAACTTGCATTATTTTCGTTTGAACAAGTTTTTAAATAGTTGTAGATTAAAACACTCTTACTACTTACAGAACTTTTGTAAATCTCTAAATTACTCATTAATTATCCTTTCTATCAAACTCTAAAGATAATATCTTGTATTACTATTTATTCTGCAATACTCCTAATTTTATTAAGATGACGTGTTCTAACTAAAATATCGTCAACTTTAGGCATTGGGCTTTCTTGAAGTAGTTCCCTTTGCAACCTATCCGTCATCTCTTTTGCCAAAACTTCAACTTCAAGTATTCTACTTATTAACTTACCTTGCATTTTCAAACTCATAAACTTCTGTGGGTTAGTTTCTTCCAAAAATTCAAAAGCCATTCTACCAAATCTACCAAGTTGAATTTCATCATCATTTTCTTCATCATAACATTCAAACAACGCTTTAATATGCTCTTGCAACTCTCTGTTATTACTTAACTCATTTTCCATAAGGCTACTCCTTTGTATATTTATAAAAATTAAAACAAAAATTTTATCACCTCCAACTTAACAAGCTATGCTTGTCCATATTTTAAAAATTATTTCAATAATAGGACGTCATCAAACTAAAAATAAAGAACATATTCAAAATCCAAAAACATAAATTTTTCTACAAATTTCGCAATTAACAGTTAAAAAAATATTTTTCAAAAACCTCAACAAACCCTTTATTTACAGTACTTTTCTCTGACTAATATTAATTATATCTTAAAATTCTGCACACTCACCAGACAAAACAACAGAATGACTTTTCTTTACGTCTTTGCAAAACCTTAACAAAGAGCTATCAATATCAGCCATACCGGGATAATCTTTAGCCAAAACTCCATCGTATAAGCCATCTATTAAATCTTTAGTATCAAGAAATAAATATTTATGATCCGTATCAAATATTTGAACCATTTTTTTAACCCATTCCTTATCTTCATCAACTTGAAAGGCATTAGATTTAAAAAATAAAGAATTATCTTTATAGTCAAAGGAAATAGTACTTAGCTTTCTATTTCTTTTTTTAAGTTCATTACTAGCTATAGCAGTAATAATCGAACTATCTACTCCACCACTTAAAAACGTTCCAATAGGAACATCAGATACCATTTGACGCAAAACGCTATCTGTTACAATATCTTTTGTTATGTTTTTGCACTCATCATAGGATAATAGATTTTCACGAGCTTCAAGTTCATAATATTTATATGTGCTTAAGCCATTTAAACTAAAATTTGCATATTCTCCGTACCCTATCTCATATATATTTTCAAAAATTCCATTTTTTTCAGTCCTTGAAGGAAACATACCAAATATTTCACGTAAGGAATTATCGTTAATAACTGCTTTAACTTCAGGGTGTGCAAAAATCCCTTTTATTTCTGAAGCAAAAACTATATTTTTGCCTACAATAGTATAATATAAAGGTTTTACACCAAAATGGTCACGACATAAAAAAAGATTATTTTTCTTAATATCAACTATTGCAAAAGCAAATATACCATTTAAAAGTTTAGGCGTTTCTTCTTTGTATTCTATATAAGTATATAGCAGAACTTCTGTGTCACTTGTAGTTTTAAATTTGTATCCTTTTTTTAATAAATCAGTTTTTAGGTCATTACTGTTATATATCTCCCCATTATAAACGATAGTGTAGTTTCCATCATCACTTGTCATAGGTTGTGCCCCTGTTTCTATATCTATAATAGATAGTCGTCTATGGCCCAATAAAAAATCATTTTTGATATAATAGCCAAAAGTATCAGGTCCACGTTTTTTGATTTTTTCACACATTTTTTCTATATATTGTTTTGAATTATCTTTTTCGCCCCTTGTTTTAAAAAAAGTCGTAAAACCTACAATGCCACACATAAAAAGCCTCCTTTATATTTTTTCTATTCTTAAAGATGCCGTAACTGTATTTTCTAAAGCACCACTTTGTATTTTTAAGTTATTATCAGTAACATTAATAACTTTTACTTCACCATAGTCTTTTTCTACTTCAAAAATACCAGACCCAACAATTAAATTCAAATCTCCTTTTGAAGTAAAACGTGTAAAAGGTAGCTCTATATCATCTAAAAAAAGTGCAATAGTTTCCCTATTATTTTTTGGTATACAATAAAAATAAAATGAATAATAGCCCCTTTCCTTTATAAGTATAGTTATATCACTAGTTTTTTCAAAAATATATTCATAATCGTTTTGAACTGTTTCATTTTCATAAGCTATAGGACTTAAACTTTCTATATCCTGCTCTAAAAAAGAAGTAATATATATACTTTTTCCAATATTTTTTTCAATATCTTCACAACCACCTTCATAACATTCATCACAACATAAATATTCATCATATCTTCTTCTATCTGTCATATTATATCCTCCCTCCTGCTCTTGTTCAAGCTTATCTAAAGAATAAAAAATTTTACTTTTTATATTATGAAACATATCGCAACAAGACTCTTGACAAGTTCTACATTGCGTTGCTTCATCAAATGATTTTTCAATTATTAGCAAATATCTACGTATATCATCTACATAACTAGTACTCATAAAAACTCTCCTTTCTATACCATTGTATAATATTATATTATTAAATATTAAATTTGTTCTATAATATTATATTAAAACCTTTGACATAATTGCATTTTGCAATTATGTCAACTGTATATTTTTAAGCCTTGCTTATACAAACTTTTTGTCAATAATATAATGTCACTTTGAAAATTTACTTGAAAATTTTTCATTTTTGTAATACAATTAGTATATGAAAATAACAAGGAGGTACTATGCATAAAAAATTAATATTCAGCTTTATTATTTTTATTCTATTATCTCTGTCTGGCTGTGCAAACATACTAAATGAATTGCCTAAAACAGTAACAACATACGATAATATATCATCTGAAGAAAATGAAGATTTTATGGATAAAATCATTAACTGGGTGGAACGAAATGAGATAATCGCAGTTTCTGAAACGAACGAACAAACTGGACTAAATAGAATAAAAATAAATACAGATCTTGGTATAGTTGAAGTATCACCTAACCCACGTAGAGTTATAACGATGTTTAATGAAGCAACAGAAGCCACTGTTGCCTTAGGAATTTCTCCTATTTCCATAGTAGAAAGTATAGAAACCTTAGACAAAAGTCAGTGGCTTGATTTTATGCACGCAAAAGGACTTGATCAAAACCTACCTTATATAGGTAATAATGAACAGTTGGATATACAAGCCATACGTGATCTACAACCGGATCTTATTATTGCATCTTTTGACACCCATGGAAAATATTTTAATGAACTAAATGATATTGCACCGACTATTTTTTCATATAATTCAATTTCTTCATATAATGAAAATTTTACAATTTTTGCTGAAGCACTAGGTAAAAAAACTGAAGCAGAACAATATTTAGTGGAATACTATGATTTTGCAAAAGAAATAGATGATAAGTTTCATATGTATGATAGTCAATATTCTTCAGTTTTACAAATATATGATGGTAAAGTGTACACCATCGTCGAAAACACTTTTACAGTAGAAGTACTAAAAAAAGCAGGTTTCAACTTTTTTTCAGTTTTATCTACAGTTAACAAAAAAATAGAAACAAGTGTTAATGCTATAAACTCTGATATTTATTTTGTAAGTATAGGAAGCGAAAACCTTGCTGCAAATACGGCTTTAGTAGATGATATTATAAGGCTTAATCCTAGTGCATTGATATATAAAGTACCTGTTGGCGTATGGGATATAACAAACGGATATTTATCTGCTGTAGAAATGTTAAAAGAAATCAATGCAATATTATCCGATGATTTTGTAGGCGATAATATTTATAATTTAACTTTAATATCCGAATAACCTTTAAGTAAAACTAATGGCATCATTGCAAAATGCAATGATGCCACATATTAAACTGCTATTAATCTAGTTTTTACTCAAAATTTTGTTACTAGCACAAAATTTAAAGGTTAAACCAACCTTTATGATTTGTATAATAGAAATCAATGCAAAAATCATTGATGTAAAATAGTATGCCCTATAACTTTCTGTGGAATTAAGCACAATATATAAAACACTTAATACGCTTATAAAAATCATAATTAACACATTTACTAAAATATATTTTGTCATATTATTTTTATTTTTGTAAAAATAATAACTCAAAACCATAGTTAATACAATAATAAGTACTATCACTCCATATTTTATTAAATCTATCGGAAACTCTTTTTCCCACATTTGACTTTTATATATAACATAGCGAGCCATACCCATTTTTTTTCTAGTAAAATAGTTTACTAAATATATACCTATAGCACCTATTATTTCAATAATAGAAATAATTCTTAAAAATATTTTTGTCATAAATCCCTCAAAAATCTCAAAAGGAGTATTAATCAATTTTAATACTCCTTTTATTTATAAAAACTTAAATCAAATTCAATTTAAAGCAGATATTTAAACTAGTTAGTGATTTCTACTAATTCACCAACAGTAGTATAAACAACATCAGCAGATGTAGGGTCACCTAATTGAACAGGATTGCTATCAGTCATTTGCCACTCGAACCAACCACCATCATAAAGGCTTACATTATCATAACCTTCTTGATAAGCTAATAAGAAAGGCATAGTTGCTCTCCAACCAGTACCACAGTAGAAAGCTAACTCATTATCTAAAGAAGCAGAAGACTCAGCTAAATAGCCTTCTAAAACGCTTATATCAACCATAGTTCCGTCAGCATTGTTATATGAACCGTCATCAGTATCATGACCCCATATAGCACCCATTGGCTCACCAGCTTTATTAATATATCCATAACCACTAGTTTCGCCTAAAAATTCAGCTTGACTTCTAACACTAACAAGTTTAAAGTTTGGATCAGCTACAACTTTATCTAAAGCATCAGTCATAGTAGTTAAATATTCAGGGTGTGCAGGAACAGTAGCTCCAAAGCTTTCAATAGCTGTAGGAGTATTACTTGTAGTTTCTACCTCATAACCAGCACCAACCCAAGCATCAAGACCACCGTCGATAGACTTAACGTTTTCAACACCAGCCCAAATAGCAGTAAAAGCAAAACGGTCATCAGCAGCATCTGTGCCATTAGCACCATAAACAACAACTGTAGTATCTTTAGATATACCATACTCTAAAAGTACTGCTTCAATTTCTTCAGGAGTACGAATATTCCAAAGTTCTGGTTCTTCGATATCATCAGTATTTAAGTGATATGAACCAGTAATATGACCAGTAGAATATGTAGCACTATCAGCTTCTTCTCCCCAAGAAACTTCTAGTATAACATAATCATCTGACTCTTCTTGTTCCCCAGCCATTAAGCTGTTAACCCATTCAGGAGAAACATAAACTTGACGTGCATCTATAGCTTCAACTGTAGGTTCTTCTACAACTTCAGGTTCTGTTTCTTCAGGTTCTGTTTCTTCAGCTACGTCTGTTGCAGGTTCTTCTACAGCAGTATCAGTTGTAGCTTCATCTGTAGTAGTTTCAGTTGTGTTTGAGCTACAACTAGCTAATAAAGACGTACCAAGCACAACAAATAATAATTTACTTACAATGTTTTTTTTCATAATTAATCCTCACCACATATTTTAGTTTTTGTAACAACATTGATATTCTATCACAGTTAGTGTAAAAAATCAAGTTTTATTATGCTAAAATTATAAAATATAATTCTTATTATAAAAAATTTTCTTTATACTATAATTTTTTATGACTATTTTATTAATTAAAATATATATTGTAATTAGTTAATTTCTTCTTTTATTTTAAAAAGAAATTTGATATAATAAAAGAAAATTTTAGGAGGTAACTTATGAATTTAGACTTAATGGTATGTCCATGTAAACAAGTAACTTTAGGCGACTTATTAAAAGCAGTAAAAGATGGAGCAACTACCTTTGCAGAGGTACAAGAAGTAACAGGTGTTTCTACAGTATGTAGAGGGTGTAAAAACAAAGCACAAGCTATGACTGAAAACCTAATTGATGAAGTAAAAAACGGAACTCTATAAAAATAATAGTATTTAAAAAATAGGCATTATTATATTTTTCAATAATGCCTATTACCACCGAGGGTGCTTAAAAAGACCTTTATTTATCTCACAAAACTTTAAAATAATTTTAAATAATTAATACCAACCACCGTCTTGTCTTATTAGTTGTCCTGTTATATATTTGTTTTCTTCTGCTAAAAAAAAGCAAAGTTTTGCTATTTCATATGGTGGACAAGCTTTGCCAAGTGGTATTTCATCAATAAGTGTGTTTTTATCTTCTGAAGATAAGTAGCTGTTCATAGATGTATCGCAAAAACCAAGGCTTACTCCATTTACAAAAACATTAGAAGGAGCAAGCTCTTTTGCTAAAGCCTTTGTAAAGGTATTTATAGCACCCTTTGACAAGGAGTATGCAACCTCACAAGAACCTCCAAACTCTCCGAAAACAGATGATATATTTATAATATGTCCTTCTTTATGGTTAATCATATTTTTAGCCACTATTTGACTAGGGTTTAAATATCCATATATATTATTATTTATAAGGTTTTCCATTTTTCCCATAGAAGTTTCAGTAAAAAGCTCAAAACTAGTTTCTCCTAAGTTGTTTATCAGTACATCTATTTTTGAAAATTTTTTGTATATTTCTTTAAACATATTTTCACAACAAGTAAAATCTCTCAAGTCACATAAAAACCCTATATTTTTACTATTTATTTTTTTTAATTCTAATAGCGTATTTTCTAACGCCTTCTTATCTTTCTTACCGTTTACTATAACAACATATCCTTTTTTTGCAAAAAAGTTTGCTATTTCACGACCTATACCTTTTGTACTCCCACTTATAAAAGCTACTTTATCCATTATTTTCTTAATGCCTCGATTTCTTCTTTATATAAGTTAGTTTTTTCGTCTAACCATGGTGTTTCTAAAATAAAGATTACATCTTTTAACAAATCATTATGTACTATATTGTATATAGCTTCAAACCCTATGTGGTCAACACCCTTTGGGTTATCCTTCTTTGCACCAAGGTTAGCATGTCTATCTTTTTTTGCACCACGTGGATTTAAACTACCATTAATATGAAAAACCTTTAGTTTTTCAAGTCCAATGGTATTATCAAAGTCTTTTAAAACAGTATCAAAGTCATTTACGATATCATAGCCACTATCGTGCAAGTGACAAGTATCACAACAAACAGCTATATTATCTTGTTTTTCTATTTGAGAAATTATACCTTGTATTTCCTTAAAGTTTCGACCTACTTCCTTACCTTTACCTGCCATAGTTTCAAGGCAAATAACTACATTTGTATCTTCTTCTAAAATCTTGTTTAAACCCTTTGATATTCTTTCTATACCATACTCTAAACTAGTATCTGCATGATATGAACCCGGGTGTAATACAAGGTATGTAGCACCTATAGCAGAAACTCGTTTAATTTCTTTTTTTAAAAAATCAACTGAAAAATTCCATTTTTCATCATCAGGATTACCAAGGTTTACTATATATGGAGCGTGTACTACCATATTTTCAAGAGGAATGTTGTTTTCTTTCAGTAGAGCAACACCTTCTTCTATAAGTAGTTTATCTACAGGTTTTCTAATAGTATTTTGTGGAGCACCTGTGTATAACATAAGTGCAGTTGCATTGTAGCTTAAGGCTTCTTTAACAGCTCCTTCAACACCCTTTGACATAGATACGTGTGAGCCTAATTTCATATATTAACCTTCTTTCTTTAATTTTTTTTAAGATTACTTTAAATTATTTATAGTACTATTATAACAAATAAAAAGCTTATTTTTCAATACTTGACAATAAGTATTTTTTACTATATTCTAAAAATATAGTACAATAATGGAGGTACATACTATGAACACAGATTTTATAACTTTAGAAATAAGCAAAGTTAAAGATATAGCTTTAATAGCTCACGACAGTAAAAAAGAAGATTTAATACAATGGTGTATTACGCATAAAGATGTTTTAGAAAGACATAAGCTATATGGTACAGGTACAACGGCAAGAATGATTACAGATAGAGTAGGCTTAAAGGTTAAAGGATATTCCTCAGGGCCACTTGGTGGCGATCAGCAAATAGGTGCAAAGATAGTAGAAAACGTTATAGATTTTGTTATCTTTTTTAGCGACCCTCTGGCAGCACAACCACATGACCCAGACGTTAAAGCACTATTACGTGTAGCTCAAGTATACGATATTCCTATAGCTACAAATAAGGCTACTGCCGATTTTATGATAACAAGCCCATATATGGATCAAGTATATGAACATACTATCGTAAACTTTAAAAAGCAAGTTGAAAATAGAGCTAAAACCTTATAATTTTACTCTACAATAAAAAGCAGGTGAAACTTATGAAAATGAAAAAACTAGAGCTTATAGACCTTGAAAATCTTTATAATAAACTACTTGTAGAAGATTTCCCTAAAGAGGAATTAAAAAGTCTTAAAAAACTTACTAGGCTATCAAAAACAGATGAATACATAAGCTACAGTATATATGATGGTGATTTTTTTGTAGGATATGCCTTATTTATGACTTGTAAAAATATGATTTTGTTAGATTATTTTGCTATTGTGAAGGATAAAAGAGGAATGGGCTATGGTAGCAAGGCACTTGAACTTATTAAAACCTATTTTAAAGACAAGTATGATATTTTAATTTTAGAATCAGAAAACCCTCTTTGTGCTAAAAATAGTGAAGATAAAATAATACGTGAAAATCGTGTAAAATTTTATGAAAATAACGGATTTATAAAAACAGACATAAAGGCTATAGTATATGACGTAGACTATACTATTTTTATAGCTAAGGATACTATACAAGATATGGATAAAGTAGCAAAACTTTTATATGACGTATATATAGCTTTTGCTACTGAGGAAAAATGTAGAGATAATGTCTTTATAAGCTTATAGATAATTGAGATGGTGCTGATAAAGTCGGAAAGAAAAAAATTATAGTAATGGGAACGTAAACAAAAATAGTAAGAGCATATTTGCATATTTTTATGTAATAAAAATATATGTCAAAGGTTCATTTTTGGAGGGTGCTGATAAAGGATAGAAAAAAATATTACTGCACAAAAATTACGCTCGACTTGATGATTTGCTTTGCAAATCATCTTGCATGTCGCATAAAATTAGCACTCGTTCTTTCGAAGGT
>JBKECM010000062.1:0-2636 GCA_047974615.1 Lachnospirales bacterium | reverse complement strand
TGCTAATTTAAAATTTTTATTTTCATAGATTTTTTGTTGTGCTCTTTTATATTCTTATAATATAATTTTTTTATATTTTAAAGTGGTTTTTCACTTAAATACCTTAAGTTGACGACATTGCAAAAAAGGGGTGTGCATAAATGCACACCCCTGACAAACGCCCATAAAATCAAGGTTTTGTATTTTTCATTGTGTTATTTTAGGTGTTGTTTTGTGAATGATATAAATGGTATATTTATTTAAAATTTAATTGTTTTAAAATCATATGCTATTTATACTATTGTATCCATAAACAAAACAATTGTAATTAAATTTATATACACTTAAACTCCATGTCTATACTTTTATGCAATTAATTGACCATTTCAAATCTATACAAACCTTTTCAAAATTATCAAAAACTTCACTCTCCTTAAAGACATCAGCATCATATATTATCGAAAACATATCATGTGATTGTTCAAAATAATAAGATAAGTCGCACTTCTCATCATTTATAAAACATAAAATATCTTGAATCGACTCTATATCTACTGTGAATTTATTATACACGTAAAAACTAAATTTCATTTCATCACAGTTTGTATATTCAAATATCTCATCTAACACAAACTGAACATTATTTTCTACGCTAATAAATACTTTATTGTATTTATCATCTTTATATAAAAAATATTTTATATTTTGTATATTTTTGATTCCGTCAACTATTTCATCAGCTACACTGCAAAAATTACCACTTTTATTATTTTTCTTGAAATTCCAGTCAGCTTCTACCATTATAACGTAGCTACTTTTTACAGGTATACTGCGCATATATCTTCTGCAAATAATATTAAATCCGCGATTATCATGTTGTGGATATGCATCTAAACACAAATAATTATTAACGTTAAGAAATGGATTATTCTTCAACATTCCAGTGCTAATAGTCAAGCACTTTGAGCTATTAATATAATTATCTCGATTTTTTTTGAAGAACATCTTATTCCCCCTTATATGTTATATCTACAACCCATTCGGCAATTGCATCTCCGGCAAATGCGCCACCTACTCCACCAACGACAGCTAATACTGGTACTGCAATTGGCGAAAGCGGTCCAGTAAAAGTTCCAGCAGCAGCACCAAGCTCAGCACCCGCCCAAGCACCTGCCCAACGTCCACCAATTTCAGCCATAGTTTTGATAGTCTTTTTGCCTAACTTTTTATCAGCATCCTTTAAGTCCTGATTGACAGCCGTACCCAACTCTATAGTATCTAGTACCACACCACTAACCACTAATATCCTTCCACCTATACGCACTTTTTTCCCAAATTTCTCTAAATCATTAATCTGTTTAAATAATTTATCTGGAATTCTTGTATGATTATATTTTTCTGCAATTTCACTATAAATTTTAGTAGAATTATTAAATTCAACATTAAGATGATTATAATCGATAGGTACCCATTCACCTCTATACTTTAATACTTTAGGATTGCCTTTTTTATCGTAGTGTGGTGGATCTATCCTATATAATATATCTTTATTACTTACAACTTTGCCACTCTTGTTGACCTTTTCTCCTAAATCACTATATATCATATTATTTGTTCCGTTATCACCATTCATCAATCCTAAATTTAATGAATTATTTTTAAGTGGATCAACCCAAGCCAACGTTGGTACTGTTCCATGCTCTAAGTTACTCATAAAGTTACCCCAAGCACCTAAGGTATTTTTACCATAAACCCCATCTTCAAGTAACTTGCCAGTATCACATTTTATCCCCATTGCATTTAAGTTTTTCTGCAGCTGTAAAATCTTTTTAGCATCTCCACCAACAAACCACGCAAGTTTCATAACTTTACCACTTAAATTATAACTATTCTCCTTGCAATTTGCAAGGTCTTCTATAAATTTAATCAAATTATCTGCATTTTTATCTTGAATATAATCATTATCACTATTACCTTTATCTAAATCTTCATTAAGTTTTGTTGCTACATATCTAAGCCCATTTCTTATTACTTTTCCATACTCAACACTACCGCTAATGCTTGATGCTCCCGTCACAACTTTAGCTACATGATTATTATACTCTTTTGAACATAGTATCTTTCCACATTTTCCTGTAATCTTCTTACTACTATCTAAGTAATTAACTTTTATTAAAACATCATCTAAATACCCACTTCGGCTACTTTTCATTACTTCTTTCATAAATTTTTCTTTAGTAGAATTACCTTTAGTAACCTTGCTTACTCCATTTTTTATACAATCTTCAAGTACTTTTATACTATCCTTCTTGTTAAAATATTTATTCTTCAATACAAACTCTACTGATTTTGTTATGTCTTTTTCAGATGCCCCAGACTTTGATTTATCACTTTTTGAAAGTAAACTAATACATTTATCAGCACCACTTGCACTTCCACCAACTATTTTACAAAGGTCAGCCATACCATCAAGAATTTCAGTAGTGTCTTTCTTATCACTTTTTTCTATGTAACTTAAGTATTTCTCGTTATTTCTTAAGTCAGCATAAACCGAAGGTGCTGAATTGCAGTTAGAAAAAAATTATATACCGCAAAAATTATCCCTCGTATGGAATAAAATATTCGCTCATTCTTCGCTGATTTTATTCCAACTCACT
>JBKECM010000025.1:0-8944 GCA_047974615.1 Lachnospirales bacterium | reverse complement strand
TCACTTAACGCAAAATCGTTGTTTTGCTTGTTCGTAAGGTCGCACTGCCTGGCAGATGCTTAAAAAATTTTCATTTTCTAATTGAAAATTCTCCTATTACACAAAAATTAACGTTCGTATTGAATAAAATTTACGCTCATTCTTCGCTGATTTTATTCCAACTCACTATTTTTGTTTACGCTAACGCTATTATAATTTTTTTCTTTTTGGACTTTTTCAGCACCCTCTTATATGACAACGTTGCAAAATTCAAGAAATGGCATATTGCAAAAGAAAAAATCAAATTTTCATACTTTTGACAATGGTATGAAATGGCAAAAATACGCCATTTCCACACTTTTTATCAAAGGACGCAAAGCCGTTATTTTGTAAAGAACCCATGGAACAAGGGCGACGAAGTCCTTTTCACGTAGTGAAAATACCGAGATGGAAATGGATTTTTCTATATTTTGCAATGAAGCCATATAATATATCTACCTAACTAACATAAAATATTTCCCACAAAAAAAAGGTTCAAAATGAACCTTTTTTTCTAAGCATCTATAAAATTAAACTTCTAAAACTGCTTTTTTGTTATAAGTACCACAAGCACGACAAGCTCTGTGTGAACGAACATATTCTCCACACTTTGGACACTTCACTAAGTTTGGCATAGGAATTTTCCAGTTGTGAGCACGTCTAGAATCTCTTTTACCTTTTGATTTTTTCCCTTTTGGACAGATAGACATTTATACTACACCTCCTTATTAATCTTCAAAAAACTTCAGTACATCATCAAAGACAGAAGGTTCTACACGAACACAATTACAATCTTTAAGATTTTTATTTCCACCACACACTATACATAACCCTTTACATTCTTCGCTACAAAGAACATTTTGAGGTATATTAAGAATTATGTTACGAAATAATGCTTCTACAATATCAAATTCTTGACCTGTAAAAGATATTACTTCATCATCACTTTCTATAATAGCTAAATCTGATGAAAACTTTTCTAAAATTTCTAATGATAAATTTTCGCAAACTTCTTCTAAACATTTACTACAAGGCAGTTCTAGTACATATGTACATATCCCTTTTAAATAATATATATCATTACTTTTTTTGATTGAACCATCAAATAAAGCATTAATATTCTTTGAACTACTTAAAGAATACTCCTCAGGCAATAAAAAAGAAAAGTTTGAACAAATTGGCATTTCATCTTTTAAAGAAAAGTCCATAATATTTATTTTATCCATACTATCACTCTTTCAAAAATTTTGTAAAATGTAACACCACTAATTACTTATTATATAGAATAACTGATTATTTGTCAAGTAATTTTTTTGTATCTCTTGCAATAACAAGTTCTTCATTTGTTGGAACAAGTACAATAGGAACTTTTGCACCATCTTTAGATATAACAACTTCTTTACCACGAACATCATTTTTAACGCTATCTATTTCAGCACCTAAGTAAGTTAAGTAGCTACAAATTTCTTCACGAGAAGTTTTTGAGTTTTCACCAAGACCAGCAGTAAATACGATAGCATCAACACCATTCATAGCAGCAGCGTATGAACCAACATATTTTGCAACACGATAGTGATATAAATCTAAAGCAACTTGTGCACGTTTATTACCACCTTTTGCAGCATCTTCAATATCTCTAAAGTCAGAAGAAACCCCAGAAACACCTAAAACACCAGACTCTTTATTTAACATATTTTCGATTTCACGAATAGTTTTATCTTCTTTAGACATAATGAAAGGTAGAACAGCAGGATCAATATCACCTGAACGTGTACCCATAACAAGACCTTCAAGTGGAGTAAAGCCCATAGATGTATCTACAACTTTACCGTTTTTAATAGCACAAATAGAAGCACCGTTTCCTAAGTGACAAGTAATGATTTTTAAATCTTTTTTGTCTTTACCTAAGATTTCAGCACAACGATCAGAAACATAAAGGTGAGAAGTACCGTGGAAACCATATCTTCTTATTCTATATTTTTCATACATTTCATAAGGAATAGCATAAAGATAAGCTTTTTCCTCTATAGTTTGATGAAAAGCAGTGTCAAAAACAGCAACTTGTTTTACATTTGGCATAAGCTCAGTACAAGCATCAATACCCATAAGATTTGGAGGGTTGTGTAATGGAGCAAGATCAATACAATCTTCAATAGCTTTTTTAACATCTTCAGTAATAATAGTAGAAGAAGCAAAATTTTCTCCACCATGAACAACACGGTGACCAACTCCAGAAATTTCTTCAAGTGACTTAATAACACCATGCTCACCGTTAACTAAAGCATCTAAAACACTTTTAATAGCAGCATTATGGTCTTTAAGCTCAGCATCACTTTCTACAACTTGACCTTTGTCATTTGAGTATTTATGTTTACCATCAATACCAATACGCTCACAAAGACCTTTTGCAATTACGTTTTCAGAAGTCATATCAATGAATTGATATTTTAAAGATGAGCTACCACAGTTTAGTACTAAAATGTTCATATTAAATTCTCCTTTAAAATTATATTTAATCGTCAAAAGACGAATAGTAAGTAAGTTAATTTAAGTTATATAAATTTATTTGCAATATATATACCTATATCTCTATAATCAAGTACAATATTAGATGCACCAAGTTCATAGGCAACTCTTGGCATACCATATACAATAGATGAAGCTTCATCTTGAGTTATAATAAATGCGCCCCTATCACGTAATTTTTTAAGTGAATCTGCACCATCATGACCCATTCCTGTAAGAAGAACACCTACAATATTCTTTGGATTTACAACAGCACCAAAAGAATTAAATGTATGGTCTATAGAGGGTAAATAACCACCTACACGACCGATATCCTCGACTAAAAGTTCATAGCCTCTCCCTGTTCTTAGTACTCTAGTTTGTTTCCCCCCGGGACAAAGATATAGAGTACCTTTTTTTAACAAATCGTTGCTTTGTGCTTCTTTTGCGATAAACTTACAACCTTTTGTAATTCTTTCAGCCAGTTGTTTTGTAAAAGTTTCTGGCATATGTATGCATACAACAATAGGTGGAATATTTTCCGGCAAACTTTTTAAAAGCTCGTAAACCGTATTAGGTCCTCCCGTAGATGCACCAATAAGTATAATTTTATCTTCCATATATGTTCCTCACGATTTGCACCTCATAATTTATATTATTCCCTATCTAATAAAAATTTTTCAAGATCTATAATAAGTTTCAATTTACCTTCAGTTTTTCCAATATTTTTTATAAAATCGTTTTTATAATCATGTTTGTTATTCGGTGGAGCTGATAACTGATGAGAATGTATAAACATAACTTCAGAAACAGAATCTACGATTAAACCAATACGATATTCTTTATATATAACATCTATTATACAGTTTAAGTAGTCAATTTCCTTTGCAACTTTTCCAAAACGTTCACGAACGTCCATAACAGGTATAATATCACCACGTAAACTAAAAACCCCTTTTATATATTTCTCAGTATGTGGAATGATAGTAATAGGACACATTTGAATGATTCCGTTAACGTGTTCTATAGGTATACCAAATTCTTCATCATCTATGGAAAAAGTTAAAAACTGATTTTCCGTTGTATTATTTTGTAACAATGTATTAACTGAATTATTTTTCACTGTAGACATAACTTACCCTCCTATATTACACAAAGAAACCAGCTACATCAATGATTAAGCTAATATCTCCGTTACCAAGAAGTGTACAACCACTTAACCCACGTACTTTATTGATATATTTAGGTAAAGTTTTTACAACTACTTGGTGTTCACCTATTAACCTGTCAGCTAAAATACAAACACTTTTTTCACCGTTTTCAACAAGGATAATGATACCTTCTTCGATATCTTTAGCATCTGCATCAATACCGAAAAATTCATAAAGTCTAACAACTTCGTAAACTTCTCCACGAATATTTAACATCTCATTTCCTTGTGGGTCAATAGTCAAATTTTCCTTTGTAGCTTTAAAAGAACGTCTAATAGAAGTAATAGGTAGTGTAAATAAAGTACTACCAAGTTTTATATTCATACCATCTATTATAGATAAAGTTAAAGGAATTTTAAGAGTAAACTTTGTACCTACACCAGGTGTAGATTCAACATCAACAACACCACCAATAGACTCAAGGTTAGTATTTACAACGTCCATACCAACTCCACGACCTGAGTAATTAGATACTGCCTCGTTAGTTGAAAATCCCGGTAAAAATATAAAGTTGTCTATTTCTTTATTTGTATATTCTTCTGGATCTTTTTTAAGCAATCCATTTTTCTTAGCTTTTTCTAAAACTTTTTCACGATTTATACCACGACCATTATCACGTATAATTATTAAAACGTCGCCACCGGCATTTTTAGCCTCAAGTGTAACAGTAGATTTTTCGATTTTTCCTATTCTATCACGTTCTTCGTCACTTTCAAGACCATGGTCAACAGAGTTACGAATCATATGCATAATAGGGTCAGATATTTGTTCAATTATGTTTTTGTCTACTTCTGTTTCTTCACCTTTAATTTCAAGTTCAACGTCTTTATTTAAAGATTTAGACATATCACGCACAATACGGTGCATTTTAAAGAATACGTTTGAAAGTGGAACCATTCGCATAGACATTACAATATCTTGCACATCATTTATAATTTTATGAAGTTGTCTTGCGTCTTTATTAAAGTTATCAAGCTCAAGTCCTTCTAAATCTGAGTTTTGAGTTACCATAGCTTCAGTAATAACAAGTTCACCCATAAGGTTAAGTAACTCATCAAGTTTAGAAACGTTAACAGATATAACTTGTGAACCAGTTGCTTTTTTAACTTTTTCGTCTTTAGGACTTTCTTTCATTTTAGTTTCAGGCACTTCATAGACCTTTTCTTCTATAACTGTAGGTTGTGGTATAAGACCTAAATCTTCAACCTTTTTAGGTTCAGCAGTAGTTTCTTTAACAGTTACAACAGGAGCAGTAGCACTACCAACAACTTCCATTATATCAACAAGTTCAGCATCTTCAAGTACCTCAACAGCAGTTTTAATAACACCAATATTTCGGCTTGAACGAACCCTAAAAGAAATAGCCTCTTCCGGCATTTCACTTCTAAGTAAAATAATATCACATACAGTAATCATATCACAAACTTCGTCTAAAGCATTAACAATATTTATAATAGATTTAAAACTTTCTCCGTATCCATCTTTAAGCTTTACATCGCAAATATATTCAAGCTCACTATTTAAAACTAAAGACTCATTACCTTCTTTTGCATAAGATATATCCATAGTAAAAAGATTTGTATTTTGTGCCAAAGTTCTACACACTGATTCAAAATCAAAGTCAGTAACAAACTTTACAAAAAAGCTATGATTTTCAATATATTCAATAGCACTGTCTTCTAAAAGTTCTTTAGGTGTATGTTCTGCATTTTCATATACTCTTTCAATATTTGTAAAAATAGTATAAGCACGTACATTTTTCATAACAGCATCGGGTTCAAAATTAAACTTTGCTAAAAAAGTTGACTTATTTTTTAAAGGTGAAACTATTTCAAGTTTATCACCAGTTATTTCTACAACGCTTGAAGTTGCAACATCATCATTTGCGTTATACATACCTTTAATTTCATCAAGAACGCTAATAATATTAGGTATAATAGTACTATTATCGCCATCAGCCTCTTCGCCATTTTCAATTTTTTCAAGTTCATGCTTGATAAAATCCATACCTAAAAGTACAACGTCAGCAACTTTCCCTGAATCATATTCTTCCGGTTGTTCTTCTCTTAAATAAAAAAACAAATCTTCGATTTTATGTGCAACACTTGAAACACTGTCATAAAGCATCATAGCAGCAGAGCCTTTAATAGTGTGCATTATACGAAAAATTTCATTTATGTCGTTTATTGTAAAACCACTTTCAGCATCTAAAACAGTACTTTCTAGATTGCTAAGCAGTTGAGTCATTTCAAAAACGAACATTTCTAACATTGACTCTCTATCAAAATCCGCCAAAACTTCCACCTCTTAATTATATATTTATATTTTATTTTAATGGTTTTCTATATATCGAAGGCGATATATATTCAAAGCCCGTATTTAAGTGAGCTAAGCTCTCCGAATGACTAACAAAAAAGTATCCGCCATCATCAAGAGCATTGTACATTTTTTGTAAAATTTGTTCCTTCGTTTGAGTATCGAAATAAATCATAACATTTCTACAAAAGATAACTTGTAATTTTTGTTTAAAAGGATAAGTATCATTAAGTAAATTAAATTGGCGAAAGCTCACCTTTTTCTTGATTTTTTCCTCAATAATATAATTATCTTTATCATATTCTTTAAGATATTTTTTTCTATGCTCTAAAGAAATTTCCTTACAAGCTTTTTTTTCATATATCCCAAGATGAGCTTTTTCCAAAACTGCAGTTGAAAGGTCTGTAGCCAAAATTTCTGTATTCCAACTAGGATACATTTCAAAAAAATCTTCAATATAAAAAGCCAAATTATAAGGTTCTTCTCCACTTGATGAAGCAGCACACCATAACCTTAAATCTTTACTTGAACCATAGTTTTCTTTTATATATGGTAACACCTTATTTTTCAAAAAATCAAAATGTGAATGTTCACGATTAAAAAAAGTGTGGTTAGTAGTAATTCTATTAATAAAAAAAGTAAGCTCATCACTATTTTCTTTTTTTATAATATAATCATAATATTGTTTAAATGATGCAAAGCCATTTTTTTCAAGATGATTTTTAAGTCTAGCATAAATAAGACTTTTTTTTTCATCGTCCATATGTATTCCTGTTTTTTCTTTTATCATATTTTTATATAGAAAAAACTCAGAATCAGTTATTTTATCCATAATTATTCCCCCGACATTATACTTTTCCATTATATCACAAAAAAAAAAATATTACTATATAGTTTTATAAACTTTTTTTTAAAACTTGACATATCTTTCCTATAGCCTTAATATATAGATATGTGGCTATATTTTAAATTTTATAGCCCTATTCCAAAAAAAAATAAATCAAAATAAGTAAAGGGATTTTATATGAATAACACATTAGGCATAATAACTGAATATAACCCTTTCCACAATGGACATTTATATAATATTGAAAAAGGAAAGACCATAAGTAAAAGTGAAAACGTCATAGTAGCTATGAGTGGAAACTTTGTACAACGTGGACAACCAGCAATTATAGATAAATATAAGCGTTGTGAGATGGCACTTATAGGAGGAGCAGATTTATGTCTTGAAATTCCAACTCCCTACGTTTTAGAAAGTGCAGAAAACTTTAGTAAATGTGGAGTTTCCATCTTTGATAAATCAAACATAGTGGACAATATAGTTTTCGGCTCAGAAAGTGGAAATATTGACTCTTTAAGCCATATTGCAACATTTTTACTTTATGAAAATATTGAATATAAGCTTGCACTTAAAAAAAATCTTGATTTAGGCATAAGCTACCCAAAAGCAGTATCAACAACCCTTAAAAGCTTTGGCTTTAATGAAAATTTCACTGCAAATAACACCCTAGCTATACAATATTTAATTGCATTACAAGAGCAATCTTCAAAAATAAAGGCATATACAGTAAAAAGAGAAGGCTCAAACTATCACGATAATACTATAAATGATAGCACCTTAGGTGCATCAGCTACTGCTATACGTGAAATACTGCATAATAGTAAAAATATAGAACTTGCAAAAGGCTATATTCCTGAAAATATATATGAACTTTTTCAAAAAGAAGTTACACAAAACTTCACATCTATAGACAACCTATCTGATATTTTTCACTATAGACTAGCTACAATGACTATCACAGAATTACAAAATATTAATCATGTTTCAGAAGGAATAGAAAACCTTATTTTAAATACGTCAAATAAATTTTACTTAATTTCCGATATTTTGGAACAATGCACATCAAAAAGATATACAAAATCTAAAATATCAAGAATTATTTTATCTATAATTTTAGATATTAAAAAAGATGGTACATCAAAAACTTGTCCACCTTATATAAGAGTTTTAGGCTATAAAAAAGAAAAAGAATTTTTACTAAAAGACTTAATAAAAAAATCAAGTTTACCAGTTATCGTAAACCTTAATAAATCATTTTTACCTCCTGAAGCAAAAAAAATGTTAGAAGATGAGAAAAAATATTCAAAAATATACAACTTAAGCTTTAATTCAAAAAAAACTTCAAAATTTGATGAAGTTCAAAGTAAACCTATAATAATATAAAAAAACTATCACCCTATTACAAGTGATAGTTTTTATATTATTTAAGAATTTTATATAAAATTTTATATAAAATCAATGCTTCTTCTTGAGTTATATTCGTGCAAGAAGCGATAGCTAAAGGTATAGAAACTGCTTCTTCTCTAAGCCTACGACCTTCTTCAGTTATATCAATATTAATTATACGCTCATCTTCTTTTGAACGAGTACGAGTTATAAGACCCTTTGTTTCAAGTTTTTTAAGCACAGGTGTAAGTGTTCCAGAATCAAGATATAAATATTCACCAAGTTCTTTAACATTAACGCTTTCTTTTTCCCACAAAACAAGCATAGCTATATATTGTGTGTAAGTGAGGTCTATTTTATCTAAATATGGCTTATAGCTTCTTATTATTTCTTTAGAAGAAGCATATAAAGGAAAACACAGTTGGTTCTCTAATTTTAAAGGATTAAAGTTGCTATCATTCATTGACTTATCATTCATTTTTTCACCAAATCTTTATATTTTTCTACAAATAATTTAGCATATTTTCGTGAATAAGTCAAATAATATTTAAGGTGACCTCTAAAAACTCGCTTGATTTAATTTTCTTTTAAATTTTAAATAGTTCAAGAAAGCTTCGACAACGCATAACAGCGTGTTTCTGCTAGGAGAAGCTGACGCAGAAAT
>JBKECM010000204.1:0-4585 GCA_047974615.1 Lachnospirales bacterium | reverse complement strand
CGAAGGACATTGATTTTGTTTATTCTGAAGGTAAAATACTTGGTGGGATAATAAAAAACAAGGAAGATTTTTCAAAAGTTAGAGTTTTACTTAATAATAGCGGTTTTTTTTCTTACTTTTTTAATGAGGTTTCTTTTTCTGGTATGCTTACGGTTAATGGGGTTAGTTGTGAAACTACAACAGTAAAAAGTGAAGATTTAGAACTATATGATTTAATAACAATTACTTCGGAGGAAGGAATATATTTTGATAGTATCACAAGGAGTGTTTCAGGTGGTATACCTATATATGAAGGTAGCATAGAAGTTATAAAAGTTGACAATGGGCTTGTTGCTATAAATGTTTTACCTCTTGAAAGTTATTTAAAAAAGGTTGTACCTTCTGAAATGCCAAGTACATATAATATCGAAGCTTTAAAATCACAAGCAGTGTCAGCTAGAACATATGCCATTAAACAAATAAAAAATCAAATATATCAAAAATACGGTGCTATGATAGATGATAGTACATCTTCACAAGTCTATAATAATATTGATACGCAAGAAAGTACAAATAAGGCAGTAGATGAAACTTTAGGTGAAGTTTTAGTATTTGATAATGAAGTTATATCTACTAACTTTTTTTCTACTTCATCTGGGTTTACTACAAATTCCGGCGATGTCTGGGGAAATTCTGCAACCTTAGCTTTTCCTACAGAAACACCTGAATACTTAGAAGGCAAAAGCCTACTTACAGAAAAAATCAATATAGACTTTAATAATGAAGAAGATGTTTTAAATTTTTATAAAAATAAAAAAGTAAAAGCTATTGACGATAATGTAAGTTGGTTTAGATGGGAAACTTCTTTAAGCTTTGTAGATATTGAAAATAATATAAATTCTTTTGTTAAAGATAGAATGGATATTGTACCTTATCTTTTTGAAAGTGACTTTGATTTTAATTCAGGCACCTTTACAGGTATAAAAAGTATTGAAGTACTATCAAGAGGTACTAATGGTGTCGTACATAGCATTTTAATAAAAAACGATACAAATTATTTAAAAGTGCATAGTGAATATAATATTCGTAAAATTTTAGCACCTATTAACAATACCCTTACATGTGCAGATGGTAGCACTTTAGACAAATATACTATATTACCTAGTGGATTTTTTGCTTTTGAAAGTAATGAAAGTAGCATTTTTATATATGGTGGTGGAAACGGTCACGGTGTAGGATTAAGCCAAAATGCAGCAAACACCTTAGGAAATCAAGGTAAAAGTTATGTTGAAATACTTAATACCTTCTATACTAATGCAACTATAAAAATCATAAATGATATAAAATAAAAAATGAAAAAATTTTAACAATCTTTAGTTTCAACATTGACTTTTATGTACTTTTATATTAAAATTAAAATATGTAACGTTGTAAGATAACCATTTTCTTTAAAGTAGTCAAAAAAATAACTTTAGTGTGACTTAAATACGCATTGAAACTTATTTTAGCCATTTTTTGAAACTGTCGTATTTTTCAACGTCTTAGATTTGTTCGCAAATCATGGCATAATTGTATTTTGCAATGGTGCTATATATTCTTAAAATTATGGAGGTTTCACAATGTACGAAATAAAGAATAAAGAAGTTTTAAGCGAAAATGTTGTACGTCTTGATGTATATGCTCCTCGTATAGCAAAAAAGGCTAAACCTGGTCAATTTATTATGTTTAGAATCGACGAAAAAGGTGAGCGTGTACCTTTAACTATCGCTGATACAAATCCTACAGAAGGCACTGTTGCAATTATTTTACAAACTATTGGTGGTTCAACTTTAAAGCTTTCTAAAAAAGAAGTTGGTGATACTATTCTTGACTTTGTAGGCCCTCTTGGTATTCCTACTCACGTTGAAAGTAATGTAAAAAGAGTATGTGTTGTTGGTGGCGGTGTAGGTTGTGCTATTGCTTTCCCTCAAGCTAAATATTTACATTCTATTGGTCTTGAAGTTGATATTATTGCTGGTTTTAGAAATAAAGATATAGTTATTCTTGAAAAAGAAATGAAAGCTAATTCTTCAAACCTTTACATAACTACTGATGACGGTAGCTATGGTGAAAAAGGTTTTGTTACTAACAAGTTAGAAGAGCTTATAAAAGAAAAAGGTCCTTACGATTTAGTTATTGCTATTGGTCCTGTTATTATGATGAAATTCGTATGTAAGGTTACAGAAGGCTTTAACATTAAAACTATCGTAAGTTTAAACCCTATTATGATTGACGGTACTGGTATGTGCGGTTGTTGCCGTGTTAAGGTTGATGGTCAAATGAAATTCGCTTGTGTTGATGGACCTGACTTTGATGGTCACTTAGTTGACTTTGATGAATTAATGCAACGTAATACAGTATTTAAAAATGAAGAAAAACACGCTATGGATCATATTTGTAATCTTGATAAACAAGCTGAACAACATATTGAGCGTGAAAAAATTAAAATAAATATGGCTAATGAAAAAGTGCCTATGCCACAACAAGATGGTAACGTACGTAACAAAAACTTCGATGAAGTTACTCTTGGTTATACAAAAGAGATGGCTATGGAAGAGGCTAAAAGATGTCTAGACTGTAAACATAAACCTTGTGTTAACGGCTGTCCTGTAAATGTTCGTATACCTGAGTTTGTAAAAGAAGTTGCATATGGCGAGTTTGAGAGAGCTTTTGAGATTATTACAAGCACTAACTCTTTACCTGCTGTTTGTGGTCGTGTATGTCCACAGGAATCTCAGTGTGAAGAAAAATGTGTACGTGGTATTAAAGGTGAGCCTGTTGCTATCGGTCGTTTAGAGCGTTTTGTTGCTGACTGGTATATGGCTAACGTTAAAAAAGATATGGTTAAACCTGCTTCTTTAAACAAAAAAGTTGCTGTTTTAGGTGCTGGACCTTCTGGTTTAACTTGTGCTAGTGATTTAGCTAAACTTGGATATGAAATTACTGTTTTTGAAGCTTTCCATACAATCGGTGGTGTTTTAATATACGGTATTCCTGAGTTCCGTTTACCAAAGGCTATCGTTAAAAAAGAAGTTGACAACTTAAAGAGTTTAGGTGTTAAATTTGAGCTTAATACTATTGCTGGTCGTGCTGTAAGTATTGAAGAACTTAAAGAAGATGGTTTTGAAGCTATTTATGTTGCAACTGGTGCTGGTTTACCTTCATTTATGGGTATCGAAGGTGAAGGATTAAAAGGTGTATATTCTGCAAATGAATATTTAACACGTATTAACCTTATGAAAGCATATGTAGAAGGATATGAAACTCCTATTCAAAAATCAAAGAGTGTTGCTATCGTAGGTGGTGGTAATGTTGCTATGGACGCTGCTCGTTGTGCAAAACGTGTTGGTGCTGAAAACGTATATATTGTTTATAGACGTGATAAAGATAATATGCCTGCTCGTCACGAAGAAATTCATCATGCTGAAGAAGAAGAAATCGAATTACAACTTTTAACTAATCCTTTACGTGTTGTTGGTGATGAAGAAGGTAAAGTTGTTGGTCTTGAATGTATCAAAATGGAACTTGGTGAACCAGATGAGTCTGGAAGAAGAAGTCCAAAAGCTATTGAAGGTTCAAACTTCATTTTAGAAGTTGATACTGTTATTATGTCTATAGGTACTTCTCCTAACCCACTTTTAGCTGACGTTACAGAGGGATTAGATAGAAATAAAAAAGGTTGTATCATTGTTGATGATAAAATGGAAACTACTTTAAGTAATGTATATGCTGGTGGTGATGCTACAGTTGGTGCTGCTACTGTTATATATGCTATGGGTTGTGGTAAAGTTGCGGCAAAGTCAATCCATGATGCTTTAAGCAAATAGTTAATATAGTTTAAAATATTTTTTCTATAATAAAAAGAGTAAGAAATTTGTATAATAAATTTCTTACTCTTTTTTAAATAAAAACATTATATAATGTTTTTATAGTGCAACGTTGCAAAATTCAAAAAATGGCACATTGCAAAAGTATGAAAATGGATTTTTCTATATTTTGCAATGAAGCCATAATGCTTATTTACCTAATTTTTCTGTAACTGCATTTTGTACTAATTCTTTCCAAGAGCCTAAAGACGAAGTTTTTGTAACTAAAGAATTTAATTGACTTAAGTCTAAATTTTCAAGTGCATCTACAGGAATATTGTTTTTTTCTAATAAATCATCTAAAGAATCATGTTTAGTATACTTTTGAATAATATCATCTGTTAATAAATCTTTAATTTTATCAACCGATAAATCATTTAAATCAAAATCCTTTAAGTTATTTACCATATCTCCCAAATTTCCTGCTTTTTTTAATAGGTCATCAAACATATTAATTCTCCTTAATATTTTATAATGGCAACTTAGCCTAATTTATTTTATCATATATACGTATAAATTTAAAGTGTAAAAAGAAAATCTTTTAAAAAGTATTTTTTCAATAATAGTATGTTTTGCATAGTTGGAGGGTGCTGATAAAGGATAGAAAAAAATATTACTGCACAAAAATTACGCTCGACTTAATGATTTGCTTTGCAAATCATCGTGCATGTCGCATAAATTAGCACTCGTTCCTCGCTGAT
>JBKECM010000197.1:0-2671 GCA_047974615.1 Lachnospirales bacterium | reverse complement strand
ACAGTCTTTTTATACTTATTAATAGATAAATCATAGTCATTGTCTACAATCTCATCTTTAGGCACAAAGAAAGACTTGTCCGTTCTTTTTCTATCAACTTCCTTATCTCTATTTTTAAATCTTTCAATAATATCTGGAATATCATTTTCCGATGTAGGAGTTCGCTTATCATCAAGCGTTAAACCGTCAGCAGTCATATCATAAAACCAAACGTTATCTGTACCACCGTTGTCCGTCTTAGTAAAAATAAGTACACCAGTAGAAACTCCGGCATAAGGCTTAAATACACCACTAGGCATAGAAATAACAGCCTCTAACCTTTGACCATTAACAATTTCTTTTCTAATATCAGTATGAGCCTTTGAAGACCCAAAAAGCACACCGTCAGGCACAATTACAGCAGAACGTCCACCGATTTTCAACATACGGATAATAAGTGCAAGGAATAAAAGTTCCGTCTTTTTCGTTTTACAAGTTTTTAAAATATCACTTGAAACCATATCATAGTCAAGGCTACCTTTAAAAGGTGGGTTTGCTAGAATAAGCGAATATTTTTCTTTATCACCATTTTGGTCTGATAAGCTATCACGATATTCAATAAAAGGATTATCAATACCATGTGTCATCATATTCATAGCACCAATACGAAGCATTGTTCTATCCATATCGTAACCAAAGAACATACTATTCATATAGTGGTCTTTATTGTCTTTGTTATAAAAAATTTCTTCCTTGCGGTTTTCTTTTAAATACTCACCACTAGCAACCAAGAAACCACTTGTACCACAAGCAGGGTCACAAATTGTGTCCTTAGCAGTTGGTTCCATAATATCAACTAACATTCTGATAATATGTCTAGGTGTTCTAAACTGTCCATTAAGCCCTGATTGTGCAATCTTTGAAAGTAAGTACTCGTAAACGTCACCTTTAGCGTCAACGTCTGCAATTTTTTCAATTTGTGCATATATATCGTCAAGAGTAGTTACAACTTTAGATAAAACTAAGGGCGTAGGTATCTTGAAAATTGCATCACCCATATATTTTGAGTAAGCACTATTTTTATCACCATGAAGCGATTTAATAAAAGGGAATACACTCTCTTGTATAATCTGATACATTTGACCTGCAGGTATATCTTTAAAAACAGACCACTTTAACTCGTGACCATTTACAACTTTTCCGTTTATTTTTAATGTTTCTTTAAACATACTTTCAAAAGGTAAATCTAACATTCTTGATTCTTTTTCTTTTTTTATATCCGAACTGTCAAGGTCGTGTATAAACATAAGATAGGTTATTTGCTCGATAACATCTAGGGGATTTACAAGTCCACCAGCCGCAAATATATCCCAAAGTCCGTCAATTTTGTTTTTTAATTCTCCCGTTATCATTATTTTTCTCCATTCCATACATAGCTAGTGTAACGTCCACCACCAATTTTTATAACATCATTTTTTTCAACTAAGTCTTGCAATGCTCTACGAACAGTTGCCTCACTAACGTCAAGACATTTCTCCATTATTTCAGCCTTAGTCATTTTACCAAGAGTATTCTTTATTGTTTCGGCAACTCTATCAGGCTTTTTAATTTTTTTGTTATCGAGTATATGAGTTCTTTGTTCAAATTCTCTATAAGCTGAAATAATAATACCTAACATATATTTTACAAATGGCTCATAATCATTTGTGTTGTCGTGCCAATCATATGAACTTTTTTTAAGGTTTCGTAATAAGTAACTTTTGTTTTTTTAATAATTCTTTCGATACTGATATATTTACCAATGTTAAAATCATTTCTGTATAGCAATAACAAAGTTAAAAGTCTGCTCATTCTACCGTTGCCGTCATTAAATGAGTGAACACATCGAAAATCTAGTACGAACATAAAAGATATAATTAAATTATTAGATTTTTTATCATTAATGATTTTCTTATATGCAATGCAAAGATTATCTATTGATTCAGAAGTTTCCCAATCCTCGACAGGAGTAAATCTAACATATTAATTTCCGTCAACATCATTTTCAAAAATAACATTGTCAGAAGTTTTGTACTTGCCACCGATGTCAAAACCACTGTATTTATATAAATTTTGCCTTGACTTCCCCTCTACTTTATAGCTACTAAATAAAATCCTTCTCACTTTTTTTGTGCAACAAATTAAATATTTTTTCTATTGTTTCCTCATCAATTTCATCAAAGGTTCTTGCAAAAATTAATGCAGTTTTTCTTTTTAAATCACTACTATTTTCAATGTTAAATATTGTGTTTTTTATTGAGGCATAATAACTTAATTTTAACTCACATTCAGAATTTTCATTAATTTCATATAAATCTACTATTTCAGTTACCCAATCTTCAGGTATGTATCGCTTACCAACTTCAACTGCTGACAAATATGCAGAAGATACTCCTAGCTTTTCTGCCATATTTTTTAATATCTCATCGTTATCTATTCTTATTTTTCTTAGTATTTTTCCAAATTCAGTTATTATAGTTATTCCTCCATAATTATACTTTAACACTCAAAGTTAACTTTATCAACAAATTTTATTTATTTTATTTTTCATTTTGTAAATATCGAAATAAAAGAGTTAATAACATATAAATTCAATTTGCCATTATTATTTATATATCATTAACCCTTTTTATTAGATATTCAATTTATTTTT
>JBKECM010000100.1:0-19858 GCA_047974615.1 Lachnospirales bacterium | reverse complement strand
AGTTGTTAGTGTTAAAAAAAATACTATTATTACTGTTATGAATGAAGAAACTAGTAAAAATAAAGTTTTTACTAATATTGATGGAGCGGTTATCGTATAAGCTGGACCTTCTTGGAAGCTTAGTTCTTGAACGATAGATAGAACAAACGATACTGATTTTAGGAGGTAATTAATTATGATGCGTTCATTGTTCACTGGTGTTTCTGGTCTTAAAACACATCAACAAAAGATGGATGTTATAGCACAGAACATCGCAAACGTAAATACAGTAGGTTATAAAAGTTCACGTACTACTTTTAGTGAGTTTTTTAGCCAAAATATTAGAACTGCCTCAGGCGAAAATGACTTAACAGGTCGTGGTGGTACTAACCCTATGCAAGTTGGGCTTGGTGTTTCTTTAGCATCTATAGATGTTGATATGACATCTGGTGCAGCTCAACGTACAAATAGACCACTAGACTTAATGGTATCTGGAGATGGTTTCTTTATAGTTGGAGATTCTTCAGGACAATATTTTACACGTGATGGTAACTTTATACTGGATAATGCAGGTAACCTCGTAAACTCATCTGGTCTTACAGTTATGGGTTGGGACGTTAGAGAAGTTGTTGACTCTAATGGTAATGCAACTGGGGAATATGAAGCTGTGCAAGATAGAGTTCAACCTATAGTTATTGATGGTGATAAAAATTATGCACCACCAGCAGCAACTGACTTAATTAAAATTACAGGAAATTTAAATGGTACAGAAAACCCGGAACACGTAACTAGTTTTACATTTTACGATTCTGTAGGTAATAGCTGGCGTCAAGATGTTAGATTCACTTGGAATGCTACAGATCAAGAGTGGACTACTGAAATGAAAAACGTGGTATACTTAAACGGTGATAATGATAACCCATACTACATAGAAAATGGTGGTACTGGTACTGATATAACAGGCGAAATCGGTGGACTTCTTTCTGAATCTGGCGAAACTGAAGCTTGGGTAAGTGTTGATACTACTATTAAATTCACAAATCAAGGTTTAATTGACACTGCAAATGGTAGTCAGTTTAACTACACTGTAACTGGAACTGATATGAATCAAGATGCATATTTTGGTGTTGGTACATCTACAGGTGGTGTATATACAAGTGGACCTTTTGTTGTTGATTTTTCTGACCTTACTATGTTTGGTAATGAAAAAGCTACTGGTTCAGCTGAAACTATTACTGGTCGTGAGCCTGGTACACTTACAGGTATGAGTGTTGCTGCTGACGGTTCTATAGTAGGTCAATATTCTAACGGTGAAACACGTATGATCGCTAAAATACCAGTTGCTTTCTTCTCTAACCCTGCAGGTCTAGAAAAAGCAGGAAATAACTTGTTCCAAGCAACACTTAACTCTGGTGCTTTTGATGGAGTTGGTGCTGACGTTACAGCTGGTGGTGGTAGCTTAATTGGTGGTGCCCTTGAAATGTCAAACGTTGACTTATCTTCAGAATTTACTGAGATGATAACTACTCAACGTGGCTTCCAAGCTAACTCAAGAACTATTACTACGTCTGATGAAATGATCCAAGAGCTTGTTAATTTGAAGAGATAATAAATTTTAAGCCTCATAATATAAAAAAATTTATTTTATGAGGCTTTTTTACTTGAAAAAAAAGTATATTTAGGGTAAAATAGTAAGAGCGAATAAATTATAGGGTGATGTTATGATATATGTGAAAAAAATTAATGGAACTGATATGGTTCTTAACTGTGAATTGATAGAAAGTATCGAGGCAAATCCTGATACTACAATTACACTTATTAGTGGAAAAAAAATTATACTTTCTGATAACATTGAAACTGTTATAAGGAAAGTAATCGAATATAAAAGACAAATTATGATCAATGATCTAAATGTTTAGGAGGGTGTTTAAATGGAGTTAGGATCTCTTATAGGCTTAATTAGTGGTATCATTTTTATTTTGTTATCTATTCTTATTGGTGCAGAAATGAATCCGGTAGGTATTACGTACTTTGCAGATGCTCCTTCTGTACTTATTGTTATTGGTGGTGCTGTTGCTAGTACGCTTATTGCACACCCTTTAAATTTAGTTATAAGCTCTTTAAAAAGCTTTGGAATAATTCTTAAAAATCCAGATACTGATCCTACACAGGCTATTTCTAAAATTATTGATTTAGCTAACTTGGCTCGTAAAGAGGGTTTATTAGCTTTAGAAGATGCAGTAGCAAATATTGATGATGAATTTCTTAAAAAAGGTATAGGTCTTATTGTTGACGGTACAGAACCAGATATAGTTAGAAATATCTTATCTACTGAGCTTAACTATCAAGAAACAAGACATAAAAGTGTGCGTGACGTTTACGATTATATGGGCGGTCAGTTCCCTGGTTGGGGTATGATTGGTACTCTTATCGGTCTTGTAATGATGCTTCAGGCTTTGGACGACCCTTCTACAATCGGTCCAAAGATGGCCGTTGCCTTAATCACTACCTTTTACGGTTCTGTTATGGCAAACTATATTTGTATACCAATTAATAATAAAATGAAAATAAATTCTGAGGGTGAAACTCTTATGAAAGAAGTTTTAATAGAAGGTATGTTATCTATACAAAGTGGTGAAAACCCTCGTATAATTGAGGAAAAACTTAAGTCATTCCTTTCACCAGCTTTAAGAGCACAAGTTGGGGAGAAAGAAGGGGATATTTAATGGGAAAAAAACAAGAAGAAGTAAAACCAGGATTACCTGCTTGGATGGGTACTTATGGGGACCTTGTTACCTTGTTACTTTGTTTCTTCGTTCTTCTATTTGCAAGCTCAACAGTTGACGTTGAAAAGCTTCAAGCTATTGCTCTTAGCTTTTCAAATGATATTTCTCTTATTGAGGGTGGTGGCTCATCAGGTATAAATGATATGATGGGTTCTGGTATAATGGAACTACCTGCACTTGATAGAAGTATAAATAATAGTCAAGAAAATACACAAAAAATAGATGATGAATTAAAACAAATGGCTTCAGACTTTAAAACTTATTTTGCTGAAAATCAAATGAATGAGCAAGTTGAAGTTATTCAAGAAGATAATTATATTTTACTGAAATTTAAGGACGGTATACTTTTTGATTCAGGTAGTGCTGACTTAAAACAAGGTGCTATTGATTTGTTAAGTGGTGTAGGTGATGAACTTGCATCTTATACTAATCATGATATAAAAATTGAAGGTCATACAGATGATGTTCCAATATCTGGAGGTATATATAAAAGCAACTATTATCTTTCAGCTGCTCGTGCTATAGCGGTGCTTGAGTTTTTAATTTCAAATGAAGGTATAAACCCTGCATATTTAAGTGCTGAAGGGTTTGGAGAGTTTAGACCACTTGTTCCTAATGACTCTGAAGAAAATAGAGCGAAAAATAGACGTGTAGAAATAAAATTATATAGTGAATTTTTAGAATAGTGAGGAACGTTATGGATAAAAATAAAATTATGTTAATAATTATTATAGTACTTCTAGTTTTATTACTCGGTGCTATAGGTTTTGTTGGGTTTAAAGCTATGACAATGTTTAATACCGAGGAAACTGTAGAAGAAGAATTTGTTGGTACAACTGAAGTTTTACTTCCTGCTGAAATTACAACAATTGCACTGGATTCTGCTATAAGTACAAATCTTAAACAAGGTGCTGATGGACAAAACCATAATATAAAAGTTTCGATTGCTTTTGGTATCGATAGTAGAGATCCTAAAGCTGAAGGATATGAAGAATTTTTAGCTGCATTTAACGCAAACTTACCTGTTTTAGTTCGTTCAACTTGTTTATCAATTATTCGTTCTAAAACTTTTGAAGAAATGAGTATGCCAGATTCAGAAGATATATTGGCTCAAGAAATTTTAGTTGAGTTACAAGATGTATTTAAATCAAATTTTTTAAATTCAGTATACGTTTCAGATATGTATGTTCAATAAATAAATTATTACTAGATTGGAGGGGATTTTTTGGGTGACATATTATCACAAAACGAAATAGATAGTTTGCTTGCTTCCCTTGTGAACAATGATAGTGGTACTGAAACTAGTGGAACAAAAGATATTGCTGTTTCTGAAAACCCCACATCTGCTATAAAAGAATATAACTTTTTAAAACCTCCTAAGTTTAATAAAGAACATCTTAAGACATTAGAAGTTATTTATGATAACTACTCAAGAGCAATTTCTTCATTTTTAACGGGTTACTTAAGAACTTCTGTGCACTGTGAAGTGGCTGGAGTTGAACAAATAACATACAATGAATTTAATAAACTATTGCCAAATCCAGTTTTGATTTGTATTGTTAACTTGTTGCCTTTAAAGGGTTCAATTATACTTGAAATGTCTGCGCCAATAGGATATGCTATTATAGACAGAGTTTTGGGTGGACCCGGTGTTGGAATGAAACAGTTACGTGATTTCTCAGAGATAGAAAAAATTCTTATTAAACGTGTTTTTTCTCAAATTGCTAATTCTTTAGTTGAACCATGGGAAAACGTTTTGATTATTAAACCTAGAGTTGATAAAGTTGAAACAAATCCACAGTTTGCTCAAATTATTTCACCTAATGAGATGGTTGCTTTAGTTTCTTTAAAAGTTAGAATAGGTGATACTGAGGGTATACTAAACTTTTGTATTCCTCATCTCGTTGTTGAACCTGTTATGCATAAACTTAATATGAGATACTGGTATACTGGTAAAGAAAATGATGATTCGGCTCAATTTAAAACTGCAATGGAAGTTAGGTTAAATGAAACTACGTTGCCTATTAAAGCTATTATCGGTAAAACGACAATTTCTATTTCAGATTTTATTAATCTTCAAATAGGAGATGTTATACCTTTAGATTCATTTATAAATTCAGATTTGCTTATTGAAGTAGGCAGTTTACACAAGTTTAATGGTAAGCCTGGTATTTCAAGAATGAAAAATTCTATACAAATAACTAAAGTAGTTAGAAAGGAAGATGAATAATGGGGGATATGTTAACTCAAGATGAGATAAATGCATTACTTAATAATAATACTTCTCAAGGAGATTCTTCCAAAATATCTGTAAGTGAAATTTTAGATAAAAACGAAGTTGAGATATTTGAAGAAATTGGTAAGGAAACAATGGATGTTTCTAAAGACATTTTGAGTAGGTTGCTTAATCAAGATGTCGAAATTACTTCACCTAAATTAGAATTAATTAAACTTAGCCAAATTAAAAATTATTTTGCAAGCTCTTGTGTAGCTGTTAAAATAGATTATCTTGTTGGCTTGGAAGGTATGAACATACTTGTTTTGTCTGTTCGTGATGCTAAAGTAATATGCGATTTAATGTTCGGTCGTGATGGAACAGAAATTAATGAAGATGAACCTTTAAATGAATTAGAACTTTCTACTACTGGTGAAGCGATGAACCAAATGTTTGGTTCATCGTCTACTGATTTAGCTAAGATTATGTGTACTAAAGTTGATATCGGTACACCTGAAGTTAATAGGGTTGATTTTTCTGATTTTACAGTTAAAGATTTTGGGTTTGACGAAGATATTGATATTTTCTTTAATATGTATGATTTGAAAATTGGTACTCAAATTGATTCTAATATGATGCAAATTTTCCCTGTACCTTTTGCTAAAAAGCTTATTGGTACTGTTGTAAATAATGGGTTTGATTTCAAAAATGGTAAAGCTGTAGAAAATGGTGTTTTGGTTAAACAAAAAAGTCCAAGTTCTTCAAACCAACATGAAAACATTCAACAAAATAGTAATGTTAATGTGGCAACAACACAAAATAATCCTATGAATATGCAAAATAATTACAATGATAATAGTCAAGGTTTTTATCAAGGTCAAGGGCAAGGGCAAGGTGGTATGCAACAAATGACACCAAGAGGTTCAAATTTTTCTAATGTTAATGCTAGAAATGCTGAATTTCAAGACTTGCTTTACCGCGAATTAGAACAGCAAAAAGAAAATATTGATCTAGTTATGGACGTACCTCTGGAAATTACCGTGGAAATGGGTCGTACAAATAGAACAGTTAAAGAAATCTTAAGCTTTTCACCTGGTAAAATCATCGAACTTGATAAATTAGCAGGAGATCCTATTGATATTTTGGTTAATGGTAAATTTGTTGCTAAAGGTGAAGTTGTAGTTATTGATGAAAATTACGGTATAAGAATTACAGATATTGTAAATGTAAATAATAGAATATAGTTTGTTAAAAGGAGATAAATAAAATGGCGGGAAAAAATATACTTTTAGTTGATGATGCGGCTTTTATGCGTATGATGTTAAAGGACATACTTACAAAAAATGGCTATAACATTGTTGGTGAGGCAGAGAATGGTGCTATAGCTATAGAAAAATACAGAGAACTCAGACCTGATCTTATAATACTTGATATTACTATGCCTCAAGTTGATGGTATACAAGCGGCTAAAACTATTAAAGCTGAGTTTCCAGACGCTTTAATCGTTATGTGTTCAGCTATGGGTCAGCAAGCAATGGTTATAGAATCAATTCAAGCCGGTGCACGTGACTTTATTGTTAAACCTTTTCAAAGTGATCGTGTATTAAGTGCTATTGAAAAAGTTTTAGGTTAGTTATGTCTAACATTAATTTTCTTATTGTAGAGAATATACATTTACCGATGTTTTTTTTGACATCGGTAAATGAAAATAGTGGGTATAGTAGCGATTTAAGTAGTGGTACTACTTTTCAGTTACTATATTCTATTTTTGTATTAATATTAATGTTAGTATGTATTTATTTTGCTGGAAAATTTTTAAGAAATAAAAATATTGGATTTGTGAAAAGTGAAAATTTAGAAATTGTGGATAAATTATCTTTAGGAATAGGCAATAGCTTAGCTATTTTGCGTTGTGGTGAAAGCTACAGTTTAATTTCTATTACTAAAGAAAAAGTGACTTATCTTACTGAATTGACAAAAGAAGAATTAATTTTGGTTGAAAAAGAAAGTTTAGTTGAAAACAAAAATATGAGTTTTACTACAGTATTTAATGATTTTTTAAAGAGTAAAAGTCAAGTTAAGGGAGAAAATAATGAAGAAGATATGTAAAAGTTTTTTAATACTTTTAATAACTATAGCTTTTACTTTAAGTATGAAAATAAATACTTATGCTTCTATTAGTATTGACTTGGGTAATGATTCTGGTCTTGATCCTACATTACAACTTCTTTTTCTTATTACATTAATATCACTCCTACCGAGTATATTGATGATGACTACTTGTTTTACTAGAATAATAATATCAATGCATTTTTTAAGAAATGCTATTGGTACACAATCTATGCCACCTAATCAAATATTAATAGGTATTGCTTTGTTTTTAACAATTTTTTTGATGGGACCAACTTTTACGGAAATTAACGAAACGGCAATTAAACCTTTGTCGGCAGGTGAGATTACACAAACTGAGTTTGTTGAGCTTGCAATGGAGCCAATGCGTGAGTTTATGTTAAAACAAGTAGATGAAGAAGATATGGCTTTATTTTTAAAATATGATAATGCAACTTATGAAAGTTATGAAGAAATACCAAACAGAATTGTAATTCCAGCTTTTATTTTGGGAGAACTTAGAAAAGGTTTTATTATTGGATTTTTGATATATATTCCTTTCTTAGTTATAGATATGGTTGTATCTTCAATACTTATGGCTATGGGTATGATGATGTTACCACCTTCTATGATTTCATTACCTTTTAAGATTTTATTTTTTATATTATCAGGAGGTTGGAATTTAGTTATCGAAAGTGTTATGGGCTCATTTAATTAAGGAGGATAATATGACAAGTGAATCAGTTTTAGATGTTATTAGACTTGCTTTAAATGTTATAATTTTAACTTCGATGCCTCCTTTACTTGTGGGCTTATCTTTAGGTATTATTGTTTCTATATTTCAAGCAGTTACATCAATACAAGAACCTACTTTAGCCTTTGTTCCAAAAATAATTGGTGTTTTATTTGCTATTATTTTTTTCGGTACATATATGCAAAGTAATATTACAGGGTTATTCCAAACTATTTATACGAGTATACCTGAATTTATTTCTTATAGGTAGGTGACAATATGACATACTCCTCATCACCTTATTTTCTTATGCTTTACAATAGTATGGATGTACTTTTATTAATAGCAGTTAGGCTTTTTGGCTTTACATTACAAATGCCTGTACTGTCTACTAGAGGTATTCCTCGTACTGCTAAAGTTGGGTTTATACTATTTACATCTATGATAATTTTTTCTTCACAAATTGTCGTTGATGTTGAATATGTGAACTCTTTTTTTGGTTTTGGAGCTGCGATTTTTAAGGAGTTTACAGTTGGTTATTTACTTGGATTTAGTATATATTTTTTCTTTACTACATTTTATATGGCTGGTCAATTTATTGACTATCAAATTGGGTTTTCTATGGTAAGCGTAATGGATCCAACTACAAATATTCAAATTCCTGTTACAGGTAATGTATTGTATCTTGGTGCAACGGCTATATTTGTTGTCACTGGTGCATTCCACGTTGTACTTGATGCTATAATGGAAAGTTATACATTATTACCTATAGGAACTGCTAACATTTTGTCAAATGAAAATATTACAGTTCATTTACTCGATATTGTATATAGTTTTTTTGAATTAAGTATGTTAATTGCTATACCTATTGTAGGTACTGTTATTCTCATTGATATTGCTATGGGTCTTTTAGTTAAAACTGTTCCACAAATGAACGTTTTTGTTGTAGGTGCACCAATAAAATTAATTGTTGGTTTACTTTTGTTTTCATTTATTTTGCCAAACTTAGATTATGTATTTGATCATATATTTGACTTAATGATGGATAGTTTTGAAATACTTTTACATGATTTAGGTACTTAATTAAGAGGTAGTTTAATGGATAAAGAATATTTAGAATATAAAAATTTAATACCACTAGACTTGCAATTTTTTAACGGAGAAAAAACAGAAGAACCTACTGGTAAAAAACGTGATAAAGCAAGGGAAGAAGGTCAAGTTGCGAAGAGTCAAGAGATTTCGACTGCACTTTTATTCGTTGTGGCTTTTTTTTCGTTGAATTTATTAAGTGGCTACATGTATGAACAAATTGTTACTATAATGAATTATACGTTTCAAACTATTGATAGTTTTGATGATATATTTGTTGCAAACTATTTTGGTGACTTTTTAGCTGATATAGCTATGAGGGTTGGACTTACTGTCTTACCTCTTATGCTAATTGTACTTGTACTAGGTGTTATTACAAATGTATTACAAGTAGGTTGGAAAATTACTACAAAACCTCTGCAACCAAAGTTTAGTAAACTTAATCCTATTCAAGGGTTTAAAAGAATTTTTTCCATGCGTGCTATAATGGAATTAATAAAAAGTATAGCAAAATTAGTTGTTATTTGTTATGTTGTATATAACACTATTAAAGATGAAATAATGCAAATATTTCTTATGTTTGATTATGGTCTTGAATATTCCATTGAATTATTTGGGTCATTAGCTGTTTCTATGGGTATTTCTGTTGGTGTAACTTTTTTATTCATAGGTGTACTGGATTTAATTTATCAAAGATGGAAGCTTACTAAAGATTTACGTATGTCAAAACAAGAAATTAAAGATGAATATAAAGAAGCAGAAGGTAACCCGGAAGTAAAAGGTAAAATCAAAAGCAAAATGCGTGAAGCAGCTATGCGTCGTATGATGCAAGATTTACCTTCTGCTGATGTTATTATTACAAACCCTACACACTTTGCTGTAGCTATTAAATATGACAATAGTGTAGGTAGTGCACCTAAAGTTGTTGCTAAAGGTCAAGATTTTTTAGCTTTAAAGATACGTGAAATTGCTACTGAACACGATATTACTATTGTTGAAAATAAACCTTTGGCTAGAACTTTGTATGCATCTGTTGATATTGGAAAAGAAATACCCCAAGATTTGTATCAAGCTGTAGCAGAAGTTTTAGCTTATGTATACAAACTTAAAAATAAAATTTAGTACTAGTAAAAAGTTGGTTTTTATAGTATAATAGTAGAGATGTAAAGTAAAAAAATGTAAAATGGAGGGCGTGTATGAGATTTAAAGATAGTGTACTTGGTATTATTATAGTACTTATTGTACTTTCATACATTTTACCTATTCCAGCAGAACTTTTAGACGTTTTAATTGCCTTAAATATTACTTTATCAGTTTTGATTTTGTTAGGTGCAATATATTCTGAAGAAGCTTTGGATATGTCGATGTTTCCTACTTTACTTCTTGGTACAACACTATTTAGACTTGGTATAAACATTTCTTCGACTAAACTTATGTTAAATTCAGGTTATGCTGGAGAGGTAATTCAAGCTTTTGGTGAGTTCGTTGCCGGTGGTAATATGATAGTTGGTGTTATCATATTTATAATTTTGGTTATGGTTAACTTTATGGTTATCACAAAAGGTTCTGAAAGGGTTGCTGAGGTTACTGCACGTTTCACTTTGGACGCTATGCCCGGTAAACAAATGGCTATTGATGCTGACTTGAACAGTGGTCTTATTACGGAAGAAGATGCTAAAAAACGTCGTAAACATATTCAAGATGAAAGTAACTTCTTTGGTGCTATGGACGGTGCTACTAAATTTGTAAAGGGTGATGCTATAGCTAGTATCATCATTACTGTTATAAATATTTCTGGTGGAATAATTTTAGGTACTACAGGTGCTGCAACTGGTGCTCCATTACCTATTGGTGAAGCTGCAGAGCTTTATACACTTATGACTATAGGTGATGGTCTTGTTGGTTCTATTCCTTCTCTATTAATTTCAGTTGCGACAGGTTTTATTGTTACAAAAGCCAATGCAGATTCCGATGTTTCAACTACTTTAGTTATACAATTATTTAGTAATCCGTTAGTTCTATTTATTGGTTCAGGTATGACTATGTTGTTAGCTGTTACACCATTGCCATTCATACCATTTTTCTTGATTTCTATTGCTTTAGCCGGACTTGGATATATGAGATTAAATCAAGGTGAAAAAGAGGAAATTATTCAAGAAATATCTTCAGAAGAAGTTGAAGCAGAAGAAGTAAGAAAACCTGAAAATGTAGTTTCTTTACTTAATGTTGAACCTATTATTTTATATTTTGGATATGGTTTGCTTCCACTTGCTGATGCGTCACAAGGTGGAGATTTACTTGATAGACTTGTGCTTATACGTAGACAATTAGCTCTTGAGTTAGGTGTTATTATTCCTATTATTCGTATTAGAGATAATATTAGGTTTAACCCAAATGAGTATAAAATACAAATAAAGGGTGTGCCAGTTGGAGAAGGTGAAATACACTTTGACCATTATATGGCAATGAATCCGGGACATATTGAAGAAGAAATTGATGGAATTCCTACTTTTGAACCCAATATGGGTTTACCCGCACTTTGGATAAATGAAAGTCAAAGAGAACGTGCCGAGGCTTTAGGTTATACTGTAGTTGACGCACCTGCTATTATAGCTACACATCTTACAGAAGTTATTCGTTCAAATTTACATGAGCTTTTAACACGTCAAGATGTTCAAACATTAATAAATAGTGTAAAAGAAAATAACAATATTTTAGTTGATGAGCTAATACCTCGTTTACTTACTATAGGTGAAGTTCAAAAAGTTCTATCAAATCTTTTAAGAGAAAATATTTCTGTAAGAGATCTTGTTACAATACTTGAAACTTTAGCCGATTATGCAACTGTTACTAAAGATACTGATATGCTTACAGAATATGTACGACAAGCCTTAAAGCGACATATTTCTAATGAATTTTTCGTAAGGGGTAGTAGCAATACAGTAGTAACCTTAGATCCAGAACTTGAACAAGAAATAATGTCAAATATGCAACATTCAGAGCATGGTTCATATTTAGCACTTGATCCGACAACATCAAGCAAGATATTTGAACGAGTAGGTAAAGAGGTTGAAAAACTTGAAAATATGGGCTTTGAACCTATTATACTTACATCACCAATAGTTAGGGTATATTTTAAAAGAATGTTAGAACAAGCATACCCAAGACTTGTGGTGTTATCATATAGTGAAATTGATCCGAAAGTTGAAATACAATCTATAGGAATGGTGAGTTTAAATTGAGAGTAAAAACATTTAGTGGGAAAACAGAATTTGAGGCTATGGAGTTTGCTAAAACGGAACTAGGTAGCGATTTAACTATTGTCAACGTTAAAAAAATAAGTAAAAATGGTATTTTACCTTTTTTATCTAAAAGTAGATATGAAGTTACAGCAGCTATCGATAATAACTTAAATACTACAAAAGTTGATAAAAATAATGTAGAAGAATTAAAAAAAAGTATTGAAGAAAAAGAACGTTTAATTAACGAACAAACTAATATTATTGATAATTTGAATCACAAATTAACTCAGTCAAATGAACTTGTAGGTTCTTTAACAAAAGATATTGTGGAAGGTTATTCAGGTGCTAGTACTGAGTCAAAGTATGAAAGTACTTCATTAAAAGATATGTATAATACTTTGAGAAAACAAGAAGTAATAGAGCCACTTATTGAGTGGTTGTTAAATGATTTAGCTGTTGCTGATACTGGTAGTATTGGAAAAGAAACAGTTATGAAACATGTAGTTGAAAAAATTACTAAAGTTATAGGTGTACCAGAAACTATTGATAGTATTTTAAAAAAAGATAAAAAAACTCCAATTTTATTTATGGGGCCAACTGGTGTAGGTAAAACTACAACTATAGCTAAGCTTGCTAGTAATTTTATACTTGAAAAAGATATGTCTGTAGGACTACTTACTGCTGATACATTTAGAATTGCTGCTATTGAACAACTTAAAACTTATGCAGAGATTTTAAATATTGAAGTTGGAGTAGTTTATAATAAAGAAGATATGCTTAATAACTTTAATAAAATGTCAAAAATTAAAGATGTTGTACTTATCGATTCTGCAGGTCGTTCACATAAAACATTAGAAAATATAATGGAGCTTAAAGAATATACTTCTATTATACCTAATATGAAGAAATATTTAGTGCTTTCTTTAACAACAAAATCTGAGGATTTAATGGAAATCGTAAATTGTTATAGTAAAGATTTTGATTTTGATTTTATTTTTACTAAGCTTGACGAAACGTCAACTTTTGGTGCTATTTTGAATTTATGTTATATTACAAAAAAAAGAGTTTCGTATATTAACTATGGGCAAACTGTACCAAATGACATAAAGGTACTTGACCCAATAGAACTTGCTAATACTATCGTTGGCTGGGGGGTGTAGCTATGATTGATCAAGCAACAAAATTAAGAAGTTTAATTCAAGAAAAAGAAGATAGTATTGAAATAAAAAAAATATCTAGTAGATCAAAAGTTTTTTCTGTATCATCGGGTAAAGGTGGTGTAGGTAAATCAAACTTTGTTGCAAATTTAGCTATATCTTTAAGTAGATTGGGTAAAGAAGTAATTATAATCGATGCAGATTTAGGACTTGCTAATATTGAAGTTTTATTTGATGTAATGCCAAAGAAAACGCTTAAAAATGTAATTTTTGACGGCGAGGATATTTTATCCGTTATTGATAATGGACCTTTAGGAATTAAATTTTTATCCGGTGGCTCAGGTATAAAAGAAATTACAAAAATATCTAAAGTTGAGCAAGAAAGATTAATTAATAGCTTATCTGTTTTAGATGAAAAGTTTGACTATATACTTATTGATACTGGTGCAGGTATTTCAGATTTGATTTTAAATTTTATTAAGGCTTCTGATGAATCAATTATTCTTTGTACACCAGAACCAACTTCTATTACAGATTCATATGCTTTAATTAAAGTTATGGCTGATTATTTAAAAGAAAATAATAGAAATCTTAATGTAATAGTAAACCGTGTTGATAGGGAAGCAGAAGGTGCTGAAATTTTCCAAAAATTGCAAGTTGCAACGGATAGATTTTTAGGCGTTAATTTGAATTATTTTGGTCAACTACCTGATGACACAAATCTAGTTAAATCTGTTAAAACGCAAGTTCCAATATGTATTTCAGTTCCACACTCTAGTTATGCAAAAGCTATAGGGATAGTTGCTCGAAGCATAGCTAATATATCTGTTGATGCTAAATCAATAGAGAATAATGAAAAAGTTAAGTCGAATTTTTTCAATAGACTTATTAAAGTTTTTGGCAAATAAAAAGGAGGTTTTGCTTTGAAAGAATTTATTGAAATAGGTAGTTCTATAGAATTATCTCTTGTTCGAGATAATAAACCGGTTAGAACTTATAAAAGCAAAGTAGAGTCACCAGAAAATCCTAATGCTATTCTAGTCCAAGTTCCATCTGTTAATGGTCAACTTGTTAAATTACCTGTTAGTAACTCTTATGAAATGATTGTATATGCTGATGCAAAACTAATTAAATTTAAAGTTCACTTGACAGGTTATGAAAAGCAAGACGGTTTTATGTACTGTGTTCTCAAACTTTTAGATAAAGGAGAAAAAGTACAAAGACGTGAATATTTTCGTTATGTTGTACAAATTCCATTCTCATATATTACAAAAAAAAGCAATGAAGCTAACTATAATGTTTGGGAGCTTGATGCAGGACTTATAAAAGATATTGGAGGAGGCGGTATTCGTTTTGCTTCTAATACTACTCATGATAAAGATGATATACTAATGGTATATGTTGCTTTATATGATAGCTTGTTTGTGGCAGAATGTAAAATACTATTCATTGATCCTACACCAGAAGGTAGTTCCTTTAGGCATCAATATAGAGTTCAGTTTATTGATACTTTTGAAACTGAAAGAGAAATAATTGTTCAATATATTTTTAACGAACAACGTCGTATATTAAGTAAAAATAGAAGATAAATATTTATTTATGTCTTAATTTGTAAGGATGGTAGTATGTTATTAAAAGAAACTGCTTTAGTTGTTGGTTTGGGAGATATGAAAATAGCAAAATTTCCACAAAACATTACAACAATGGGTCTTGGTTCTTGTGTTGGTATTACAATGTATGACCCACACACTAAACTAGGTGGTCTGCTACATGCTATGATGCCATATATTGATGAGTTAAATAATAAATCAAATAAATATATGTTTGTTGACGAAGGTATCAAAGAGATGCTAAAGGTTATGATAAGTCAAGGTGCAAAAAAATCAGTAATTGAAATTAAAGTTGTTGGTGGTGCTGAGATGTTTTCTTTTACAAAAGATGCTTTTGAAAGGATTGGACCTAGAAATCAAGAGTCAGCATTTAAAACTATTATGGAACTCGGATATAATGTTAAAGCATATGATTGTGGCAAAAATTATGGTAGAACTATAACGCTTGACACTAAAAATGGCGATCTTATAGTAAAGTCGGTTGGAAAAAATAATAAACTTATTTGAGGTAAAATATGCTTGATAAAATATACATTTTTATAGCACTAATTGTTGGTATTGTAACTACAATAGTATTGATAGCTAAGGGAGCTTCTGCTGCTGATTGGGCAGGTGCTACTTTTTGGGCTATGATTTGTTATTTAATTGTAGGATTGATTTTAAGAAATTATCTTAAAAAAAATGTATTTATTGAAAAAGCTAAAATAAAAAGCGAGTCTAATAATAAAGATGAAAATGTTGATGTAGAAGATGATACTTTTTTTGTTGAAAACGTAGAAAAAGCTTTTTTTGATGATGGTGAAGATGAATAAATTTATTTAACTCTTGAAATTTTAACTTAAAAATAGTATAATTTATTATAAATACTACGAACTTCATTAGGAGGAGTGTGTTTTGAGTAATGTCGATGAGCTGTGGCTTAAGTATAAAAAAAATAAAAGTAAAGAAATTCGTGATGAACTTATTGTAAACTATTTACCACTTGTTAAAATACTCGCTGGTAGAGTTAGTATGCAGGTTGGTCAATACGTTGAATATGACGATCTAGTAAGTTATGGAATTTTTGGTCTTATTGATGCCATAGATAAGTACGACTATCAACAAGGTAATAAATTTGAAACTTATGCTTCTTTAAGAATTCGAGGTTCGATAATTGATGCTATAAGAAAGATGGATTGGATTCCAAGATCCGTACGACAAAAACGTAAAGATCTTGAGTCTGCTTATAATTATCTTTTGCAAACTTTAGGTAGAGAACCTACTGACCTTGAAGTTTCTAAAGAACTAAATTTAACAGTTGAACAATATGAAGAATTAATTAAAAAATCTAATATTTCTTCACTTGTTTCTTTAGATGAACAAGTCGGAGAAGAAAATAATGAAACATTTGGAAATATATATATTACTAGTAATATAGGCAATCCGGAAGAGGAAATTAGCAAAGAAGAATTAAAAAAAATGTTAGTTGATGCTCTTGGAACATTAAATGAGAAGGAAAAAATTGTGATTTCACTTTATTATTTTGATGAATTGGCATTGAAAGAAATTGCAAGTGTTTTAGGGGTTACAGACGCAAGAATATCACAGATACATTCAAAAGCTTTATTTAAACTGAAAAATAAGTTAGGAAAGCATCAAGAGATATTATTTAACGTGTAGGGTGGAAGATTATGAAGGATTTGCAAGATCATGTTAAAGCAAAAACCACAATCGATATAAAAAGTGATGGAGTATATTTATCTATCTCTTTACCTGAAGGTGCAAGTAAACCGTCCATAAGTGAAGTTATGGATATGATTGAGCAATATGGTATAGATGGTGTTAACATTGAACAAGTTCAAAAAATTGTTAAAAACCCAAAGGCTGTTGGCATAATAAAAATTTCTGAAAGTACAGAAGTTAAATCTGCTGATGAAGTTGGCTATATTACCTTTGAGGAATTTAATATGAAAGCCTATGTTACCTTTACTGCTCCAATAAACGGTGGTGCAACTTTTAATAAAGATGATATTTATAAACTTTTTGAAACGAGTGGTGTGCTATATGGCATAAACGACATGGAAGTTGAAAGAATTTCCCGAAATAGAGAATATCACGAGAAATATTTAATAGCTGAAGGTACTCCTAAAGAAGATGGTATCGACGGCTATGTTGACTTTTTCTTTAATACAAAAAAGAAAAGTTTAACGCCTAAACAACTTGATGATGGTACTGTTGATTATCAGAATCTTGAGCTTATTGAGCAAACAACTGCAGGTGAAACACTTTTAACTATTGTACCACCAACTAATGGGAAAAATGGTAAAGATGTTAAAGGAAATACAGTTCATGCTAAGCCCGGTAGGCAAGTTGAAAAACTCGTTGCGGGTAATAATGTTGTTATTTCTGAAGACCAGAAGAACTACTATTCTGCTATAGATGGTCAAATAGATTATCAAAATCGAAAAATTAGTATTTTGCCTGTTCTTGAAATTAATGGAGATATTGGACATTCAACTGGAAACATTGAATTTAATGGCTCTGTTATAATTAAAGGTATTGTACCTTCTAATTTTTCTGTTAAAGCTGTAGGAAATATTGAAATATATGGTATAGTTGAAGGAGCTTACGTTGAAAGTAGCTCAGATGTATTTTTGTATTCTGGTGTTATGGGTAATGAAAAAGCTATTATTGTTGCTGGTGGCGATTTAACTGCAAAATTTATTGATTCAAGTAAAGTTAGTGTTAATGGTTCTATCACTGCAAGAAGTATTATGCATAGCGATATTACTGCTGACGGTGCATTATCTGTTGTAGGTAAGAGAGCTGTTTTGGTTGGCGGTCGTGCTTGTATAGGAAAAGAAGTTGATGTATCAACTATAGGTTCTACTATGGAAACAAGAACCGAAATTATTGTTGGTAATACTCCTGCTATGCTAGAAAAATATCGTGTTTTACTTGAAGAACTTGAAGTTGTTAAGCACAAAATTAATAAAACTGAAACTATAATCAAAACTTTAAATTCTGTTAGTGAAGAATTACAAGATGATAAGAGAGATTTGCTTCTTAAATCTTTTCATACCAAGATATATTTATCTTCTGAAAAAAGTAAGATAGAAAAAGATATAAGAGAACTTTTACCTAAACTCGAAAATAAATCAGGTAAAGTTGCTGCAAGTGAAGTGATTTATCCAGGTGTGTATGTTGCGATTGGTACTGCACGTCTTAGAGTTGATAATCCTATTAAGTCTGCCGCACTTGTTAATCGTGAAAGTGAAGTTAAGATACAAAGTTATTATTAAATGTTTTAATTTTTAAGGGTAGTAATACTACCCTTAAATTAACTTGAATGGGGGAATTATTATGTCAATTAGACCTATAGATATGCAAGTTTCTGTTAACAAAACAGCTATGGTAAATAAGGCACATAATACACAAAGTAATCTTGAACGTGCTGTTGTCGATGATACTAGTCAAAGAAACGTGCAAAAAAATATCGACAATGAGGCACATACTGTCTTGAAAAGCGGTAAAGAAAAAACAGATGTAAATAAAGATGGTGGCAATAGAGAAAAAAGTAAATATAATAGCAAAGAACGTAAGAAAAAAGAAGAGGCACTTCTAAAAAGCAAAAAAAATGATAATCACCATAGAGAAAGCTTTTTTGATATTGGTGTCTAGGTATATCATAAGAAGATAATTTTATAGGTTATATAAATGTAGTTTTGTCTATAGTTAAATTTATTAGTGAGGTAGTTATGTTTATTAGTGGGTTATTAATTATTATAGGTATAATAACGATTATTTTTAGCGTTAGTAGACTTAAAAAATTCAAAGAGTATGATGAAAATAAAGAGACAGAATATATAAATAAATTTGCTATAATAAGAGATGAAAGCATTGATAACATTTATATGGTTTATGATGATATAAATAATAGTGGAAAAAGAATTCTCGAAAATATTGATGCAAAATATAATGACTTAGTTGTTTTGTATGATATGATTTCTAAAAAAAGTAAAGAAATAAATGAAATAAATGAAATTTCTGTTTCTAAAAAAAATGAAAATATATCAACTAGTTTATTAGATGAAAATGAACCTGCTGTTATATTTGAAAAATCTAATAACGATTTTGTTGCAATAAAAAATGAAAACAATGAAAACCTTAAGAAAAGTTTTCAAAAAAAAGGTAAAAATGAAGTAAATGTTAAAAATGAAGAAGTAAATTTAAGTCATCTTGAAAACTTAATTAATTCTGAAAATGAAGCAGTTTTTTTGGAAAAAGAAGATAAAAGTAGAGAAAAATTAGAAGATAAACTATTTACTACTTTAAAAGAAAGTGCAGCTAAACAAGATGTAAACGTAAAAAATGATATTAATAATGATATAAAAAGTGATATTGATAATTTAAAAAATAAAAACCAAAAAAATAAAATTAAAAAAAATAAGAGTATGAATTTTGATGGGAACAAAAAAGCACAAGATGTGCTTAAACTGAAAGAAGATGGTTTGAATTCCACAGAAATTGCCAAAACATTAAATATGGGCAAAGGAGAAGTTGAACTAATTTTGGGGCTTGGAGGTAAGTAGAGTATGAAAAAAAATGATGCTTATATCCTATTAGGCTTAGGAATTGGTTTGATTATTGCTAGTATAGTTTTTTATATTGGAAATTTATTAGATTATGGACAAACTTTAGTACTAACAGATGAAGAAATAATTAAAAAAGCAGAAGAACTTGGTATGATTTATCCAGAGGAAGAACTTGTTGATAATACAAATGATAACCTTGGAGATGTGTCTATTGAAGTTGTTGATAATACTGAGCCCGATGAATCACTAGATGATGAAATACAAAATAGTCAAGAAGATTTAGTAAACGATAACGAACAAGAAGAAGACGTTAACACAACACAAGTACCTGAAGAAGAAATAGTAACTGAGATACCAGTAGTAG
>JBKECM010000086.1:0-6694 GCA_047974615.1 Lachnospirales bacterium | reverse complement strand
CCTTCGAAAGAACGAGTGCTAATTTTATGCGACATGCAAGATGATTTGCAAAGCAAATCATCAAGTCGAGCGTAATTTTTGTGCAGTAATATTTTTTTCTATCCTTTATCAGCACCCTCTATTAGTATAGATATTAAATATAAAGTTAAGGATTTAAAATATATAATATTTTTAGAAAGGATATAACAATGGAGCAAACAAAAATATTACTTTTAGCATCTGAAATGACACCTTTTGTTTCTTCTGGAGGACTTGGAGAAGTTATAGGCTCACTGCCTAAATCCTTAGGAAAAAACAACATAGATGTACGTGTTATTATACCAAAATATAAGGAAATAAAAGAAACTCATCTTAAAGATTTAAACTTTGTTTTAAATACAAGTATAACCCTAAATAATGAGCGAAAAGAGCTATCTGTTTTTTCAAAAAAATATGATGACTATACAGTTTACTTTATAGAAAACCATCAATATTTTAGTAGAGATAGCCTATATGCTTATTATGATGATTTTGAACGTTTTGCTTTTTTTTCAAGAGCAGCTTTAGAGATTTTGCCTTTAATAGAGTTTCAGCCAAACATTCTACATCTTAACGATTGGCAAACTGCTTTATGTCCTATTTATCTTGATAAGTACTATAAAAAGTTTACATTTTATAAAAATATAAAAACTTTAATGACAATACACAACATAAGATATCAAGGTAACTTTGGTGCAGATGTACTATATAGAATAGGCTTAGATTACTCTTATTTTACTATAGATAAACTTGAATTTTATGGAAACATAAATTACCTTAAGGGTGCTTTAAAATATGCAGATGCCATAAGTACCGTTTCCCCAACTTATGCTAAAGAAATACAAAGCCAAGAATTTGCTTACGGTTTAGAAGGTATATTGCAAGAGCGACAAAAAGATATATATGGTATACTAAATGGAGTTGACATTCCAAACAAAAATCCGGTACTTAGTGAAAGTGTAGACAAGATACTAGACCATAAAAAAGCTAAAAAACTTGAATTACAAAAAAGACTCGGCTTAGATGTTACCGATGATGTACCATTAATAGCTATTATTTCAAGATTAGTTGACCAAAAAGGTTTATCTTTAATTAGTCATGAAGTGTTAAACCGTAATATACAACTAGTAGTTTTAGGTACTGGTGACGGACATTTTGAGCATTATTTCAGAAACCTTCAAGAAGTTATGCCTAATAAGATATCAGCAAATATATATTATGAAAAAAACTTTTCCGATGAATTATATTTTGGTGCAGATATGTTCCTTATGCCTTCATTATTCGAACCTTGTGGACTAGGTCAAATCTTCGCCTTAGAAAATGGTACAATACCTATAGTACGTAGTACCGGTGGTTTAAAAGATACAGTAATACACTATTCCTACGAAACTCGAGAAGGTAACGGCTTTGTTTTTGAAGACTTTTTGACTTCTGGATTAGCTTGGGGACTTGACGAAGCTTTAAACTGCTACTATAACAAGGAAAATTGGAAACAAATAGTTTCAAATGCCTTAAACACAGATTACAGTTGGGACAAATCAAGTATAGAATATATAAAACTATATGAAAAAATAATTAATAACAAATAAAAATGAAATCAAACTTTGCTTTTTGAAAACTCAACCATAAAATTTTCTTATATACTTCGTTGTTAGTTATTTTTTCAATAATAATAAATAAAACCAAAACCAAGAGTTATCTCTTTGATTTTGGTTTTATTTATTATTCAATAGTTTCAGACAATAACACAGAAAAAACTAACTTTTAGGCGTTGCCAAATCTTAACCTCTTATATTGTTAAATTCTGGGCTATCAGCCTCATTGTTTACATCTTTCATCTTTTCTTTTATAGCTTGTGAGTTGGTATATTTTTCATCTACATGATTTATACCAGCAACTTTATTATTGACTTTTTCTTTTTTGCTCATACCTTTAACAGCCATATTAACCTCCAAAATTTATATTGCTATAACATCAACTAGTATTCACAAAAACTTACACCTTTATTCAAGAGTGCGTAAATAAATTTCTTGTACAACGCCATCTTTAATATCATTATATATTTTAAAATCACCCTTATGCAAAGTTATTATTTTTTCGATAATAAGTAAACCCATTCCTCTAGTTCTTTTTTCACGACCATCAAATTCACCTATGCCATTATCTTTTATAACGATTTTTATACCATCATAGCTTTCATAAAGAAAAGTATTTATAGTGCCAGAAAAATTTTCATCATACTCCGTACTATATCGTTTTTTAATAGCCTCTACACAGTTTTTATATATGTTTCTTAAAGCCATTTTTAGCATTTTGACTTCACCACTTACTATAGCTCTATTTTCAAAGATAAAGTTAAAGGTAATATCATTATATGAATTCCTATATTCAAATATTAAGTCATCTAAAATCTCGTGTAAAAAAACATCACTCATTTTAATATTATGACAAGTGCTTAAATAGTCGCAAACAAGTTCTTCAATATAGTCTAATTCTCTGTTTATTATTTCAAAATGACGGTTAAATCCGTCTATTTCTAAGGAAACTAGCTCAATATTGGCTTTTATAAGAGATATTGGATTTTTTATCTCGTGTATTACACCTTGCACAAGTTCACTATCGTCAATCATACGTGTTAACATATAGCACTCCTTTCTAACAAAATTGTCGTTACTTATGGTAACTGTAACACCATACCAGTATATATTTTATCAGGATTATCTATACCATTTAAACTCATAATTTCTGAAACTTTATCTTCTGTACCATAAAAAGTTAAAGCAATATTTAGTAGATTATCTCCTCCTTCAACTACATATGTATCTGGAATATTTAGACTTATAGGCGTTTGACTTTGTATAGTTACTTCTTGTTCTATATTTTCCGGAGTAATATTTTCATCAACTGTTGCAACATCTATACTATCCTTATTTGTATCGCCAAAGTCCTTAACTATAACTGTTGAACCACTAGCCTCTATAGTTTCTTCATTTTCAGCAACATAACTATTTTGATTGTTTATATATGTAACAATATCATTATATGACATTTTAACGTTATTTAACTCTTGTGTTAGAGAATTTATTTTTCTAGCATTATCTAAAAGATTTGACCCTAATGCAAAAGCAGAAACAAAAAGCAAAAAGGAAATAGTTGCAAACATATTATTAAACTTTTTACTATATTTAATATTATGTTTATCTTGTAATTTTTTACGTGACAAAGGTACATTGTCCTTTACATTTTTGCTTTCAATAGCAACTTTTGGTGCTATTTTACTATGCGTTGTAGAATCATATTTTATAGCATTTTCATTATTTTCTTTATTTGTGCTTATATGTATAACATGTAAATCTCTTTCATCATCGTCCCTTTCAAGCTTAGGTATATTTATTTTATTTTCTGTACTTTCATATACTTCCGTTACTTCTTTTTCATTAAATTCTTCTAGCTCATTTTCCTTTATATAATTTTCCATATCCTTATTTTTGTCATAATAAATAAAAAATCCCTTGCTTTCTTCTATATCAGAATTACTGTTATTATAAGTAAAAAAAGAATGTATTTTTTCAATAGGGTCAGTTACGAATAGCACTTGATAACTTTTTTTAAAATTGTCTAGGTGATATTTAGCGTAACCACCACTCAAAAAATTTCCAAAACAAGGTTGTGATATAACCCAACCAACAATTTCAAAACCTTTAAAATATGTTTCTTTTTGTTCATTAATATGTAAAATAGATTGTTCAGAAAAAGTCATAAGACCTCTTTTTACAAAAGAATACTTACCTTCTATAGCACCATTTATAAAAAGTACTCGCTCATCTTCTATAACCATACAACGACCAATTAGCATAGCTAAACACTCTCTGTTTTTGTTACATTCAGCATATTTTAGCAAATATGAGTAAACATTATCCTCAATATATATTCTCATATTATCATCTAAATTGCCTATTTGCTTAATATTTGATGGAAAACCAAAATTGTCCATACTCAAATTCCTCCTTTGTAAATCTTATTTCTTTTGATTTAGTCAAAGTATAACAAATTTCTTTTAAATTTTATGTCGCAAAAAGCTTTATGCCTCATTTTTTTAAATCTAAATTATTATAAAATTATTTTTACTATTATATTAAATTACAAAAAAAAACAAAATAAAATAAAATGTATATTTTTTCGTTAATTGTTTAAAATAAAAACATAACTTTCTAGTTATAAATTTTTTGATTTAAAACATATAAACGGAGGTACTACATTATGAATAAAAAATACTCAACAGTATCAAGAGCTTTAGCAGTTTTAGGTATATCTGCCCTAGCAGTAAGTTGTTCTCCAGTGGATAACTTAGGAACATCAATATATAAAAGCGAAAATAGTTACTCAAACACATACGGAGCAGATAATAATTTAACAAAAGATACTTTAACAAAAACAAATATAAACAACACAATGAGAAACTATGATAGAACAGATGCAAGCAATTTAACTTACAGTGACTATACAGATAATGTAGGTACAGGTACATATAATGATTATACTAATACAAAAAGATATTCTTTAGGAACAGATACCTATACAACTAATAACTTAAAAACAAGTATAAGTTCCTCTTTACCTACAAAAACAACAACAGGCAATATAACGAGAACAGTAGAAGGTATAGCCCCAACAAAAAACACCTACACCTATGACTATTCGTCAGCAAATGATTTAGACACATATAATGACTATAAAAACGGTACTACAAGCTATAACTATAGAGATGAATTAGATTTGTTGTATAACGCACCTTCAAACTATGTAACAACTAATGATTATGTAACAACAAATGATATATCAGATGGCCTTGAAGATACAGTAGATTCAATTAAAAACAACTTAAACAAAGCTAAAAACAAATCAAAATTAGCTATAAACGAAGTAGCTGAAAACGTAGAACAAATGACAGAATAAATTTTGCATAAATACCTTTTGAAAAATATTTATTTAAATAAATGTATAAATTAACTAGTATTGTAAATACTATTATTGTGGCAACGAAAGTCACATTTATATCCCCCCAAAATTTCTTCTCCAAGAAATGTGTTTAACTTTTCAAAGTTAAGTAAAGTAAAACATTAAAATTAATTTTTAATATTTTGCTTTAGGTTTTTTTAAAATAGTACTCCCTTAGTATTTTAAAAAAGCTAGTGTTTTGCACAGTATATTACTTTTGTATTAAAGAAGAGGCCCTCTTAAGAAAACTTAAGGGGGCTTTTTCTCCTATAGCTTTATTGCAAAATGCAATTATGGCAAGAGGTTAAAAAAACAAAATTTTTCAAGTAATGACTTAAAATATGGATTTAACCTGTATATAGAGATACACAAAAAGACATATTTTTTAGGTGTTACCAAACGCCTTGCATTTATTCGTATTTCTTGACCATATGATATGACAAAGAAAATGGTGTATTTTTTATAAGTTGCCCTATATATTTTTATGTATAATGTAAATAAAAATAAAATTTATACTAATTACTATTTTAATATTTTAAAGTATGTGTTATACTAGCCATTGTTAGTAATTAATTTTCATATACTACAAAAATTTGCATATTATTAAATTGTATATTTGTAGTTTATAAAATAAGCAAGGAGTACAATATGGAATTTATAGAAATTTTAAAGGTAATTATTTTAGGTGTCATAGAAGGGATAACAGAATGGTTACCTATAAGTAGTACAGGACATATGATTTTAGCAGACGAATTTATAAAATTAAATATGTCAGAAGAATTTAAAGAAATGTTTTTTGTAGTAATACAGTTAGGTGCTATTTTAGCAGTTGTATTGCTATATTTTCAAAAATTAAATCCTTTCACCTATAAAAAATCTACAAAAGAAAAAAAAGAAACAATGTCAATATGGTATAAAGTTATAATAGGTGTAATACCAGCAGGTGTTCTCGGTGTCTTATTCGATGACTGGTTCGATGAACATTTTTATAACTTTAATACAGTAGCTATCGCCTTAATATTTTATGGTATTTTATTTATTGTAATTGAAAATAGAAATAAAAATAAAAGACCAAAAATAAAAGATTTCAGCCAACTTACATATAAAACTGCATTTTTAATAGGTATAATACAAGTACTAAGCTTAATACCGGGTACTTCTCGTTCTGGCTCAACTATTTTAGGTGGTATACTTCTTGGCACATCACGTGCCGTAGCAGCAGAATTTTCATTTTTTATGTCCATACCTATTATGTTTGGAGCAAGTGCCTTAAAGCTGTTAAAGTTTGGATTTAACTTCACACCAGAAGCCCTTATTCTTTTATTAATAGGTATGTTTGTATCTTTTATAGTTTCAGTTTTTTCTATTAAATTTTTAATGAAATATATACGCAATAATGACTTTAAAGTGTTTGGTTGGTATAGAATTGTACTTGGTGCTATAATACTTTGTTATTCTTTTATTAACTAATATATTAAAATGAGGTATGGATAAATTTCATAACTATACCTTATTTTACTTTAGGTGACCTCTAAAAACTCGCTTGATTTAATTTTCTTTTAAATTTTAAATAGTTCAAGAAAGCTTCGACAACGCATAACAGCGTATTTCTGCTAGGAGAAGCTGACGCAGAAATTTTGAAAATTTATAGAAAATTAAAAATAATGGGGTTTTTAGA
>JBKECM010000084.1:0-20394 GCA_047974615.1 Lachnospirales bacterium | reverse complement strand
ATATTTTTTTCTATCCTTTATCAGCACCCTCTACATAGGCTTTTAACTCATCACAAAAAGCCATTAAAAAATTAAAACAGTTGTTTCCTTTATGTTTTGGGTTGTAACCCTTTACTGCACCCTCTTGATTTCCTTCGGTATTTATAACTGTACTATCAATATCTATAATTATATTTCTGATTTTTTTCTTTCTTAAAAGTTTTCTGAAACTTTCAAAGTTTATCTCTCGTAACATTAGCGTTGTCTTAAAGTTGAAGTTACCAAGAAAACGTGATATTGTTTCGGGGTCTCGAACTTCAATATCACACTCTCTAATCAATGGGTCTGACTTCAAAAGTCTAAAACGTTCCAACTTGTCTACACCCATAAAGCCACCACAGATAATTGTTTTAATTTGATTCATTTTTATATCTTCTGTACTTTCATTATCGAAAGTTAAATTTTCTTTTATCTCTTGAAATATTTTCTCTTTTTCAGCATAATTAAGTAACAATAACACTCCTGCGTATGATGTTAGATTATTTGCTGTAAATTCTACTTTATTTATCATAGGCACTCCTTATGTATATTCAAACTTTTATTACTACTAATTATACCATATTTGAGAGTTTTTTATATGTTTTTCTTTCACCCTTTGGGTGTTTCTTATAATTTGTCGCAACTCTGTTATTTGCTTGTTTTTTAAGGTTTTATTATTTGTTCACGCAGTTTTAGGAAGTTATAAAAAAGTTATAAAAAAATTTTTTTGCATATAAAATTCATTGACAAAAAAATGATTTTATTGTAGAATGATTTTAGAGTAAAAATAGTTTTAAAATTGATATCGAAAGGAGAAATAATTTTGTATACTTTAGAAGATAAAGTTAGAACTTTGCTAAATGAACTTGATAATAGCTTATTTAATATGGTGAAGCTTACTATGACAAGTGGATTTAAAAAAAATTCTAAATGTGATGCGACTCTTTCAGATCGTCAGTTACATATTTTGTATGTAATTAAAAAGCATAACATTAACACGACAAGTGGTATTGCCGATTTTTTTAATTTATCTAAAGCAAATATATCAATTATTGTTTCAAAACTTGAAGCAAATGGCCATTTAATAAAGGAACAAAGTAAAGACAACAAAGATGGTAGAAACGTTTTTCTAAAAATAACTGAAAAAGGTTTAAATGACTTAGACATTTATAGTGATATACTTAGAAAAAATATTCACGACAATATTGGAGCTGTTTTAGATAAAGAACATCAAATTAAACTATTTCAATGTGCGTTTACTTTAAGTAAACTTATAAACACAGAATTTGACTTGAGTGATTCTTTTGAAAGTATTCTTGTATTATTTTTATCTGTAGATAAATATCTTGAAAAAATAGTTGATAGGTCAGTTAAAAATGCTGGATTAAATCTTAGCAATAACGAACTTAAGCTATTAAAGCTTTTAAATTACTCGAATAATACTATAGATACAATATCAGAGGCTACAGGTATTTCAAACTCAGCTATAAGCACGCAAATAAGCGTACTTTTAGATAAAGGATATGTAGATAAGGTTATTGACACAAAAGATAAAAGAAAGAAGTTTTTTTATGTAAAAGAAGAAAAAATGAAAGAACTTGACAGTATTTTACAATATAATATTGAAAATATCATAAATGATATAAAAAAAGTTGATGTTGAAAATCAAAAAATCATTTGTGATATGATAGAAGATATATTATGCATAATCAATAATACTATTAAAAATTTAGAAGTAAAAAATTAATTAATATTTATATGAGAGGAATTTTAAAAATGAAATTTATGAAGAAAACTATTAGTGCAATTTTAATAGGTACATTAGCTATTTCAACTGTTAGTTGTAGTAGTACAGAAACTGCTGAAGAAGTGCAACTTACAGCCGTAAGAGTTGCAGATACTTCCATTGAACCAATAAGCAAGTCTTTAAGTTATACTGTTCAATTTCAATCAAACAACAATGAAAATGTAATTTCTCCTATGGTTGCTAAGGTTGAAAAAACTTATTTTGAAGTAGGGGACTATGTAGAAGAAGGGGAAGTTTTATTTGAACTTGATAAAGAAAGCATTGAAGATCAACTTGCTCAACTTGAACAACAAATAGACTTAGCGAATATTGGTCTTGAAAATGCAAATATTACGGCACAGTCAGTTACTGGTGGTCAATATGAAAGCCAAATAATGCAACTTGAAACTAGTATTTCTGGTTTAGAATCTCAAATTGTAACTACAAAAGATTCTGTTGAATTAGCTGAAACTGCTTATAAAAATGCTCAAGCTGGCTATGACTTGAAAAAAGCTAGTCATGATATGTTACTTGAAGAATATGAAAGAAATAAAATTTTATTTGAAAATGGATTAACTTCTAAAATAGAAATGGAGCAACTACAAATACAAGTTGATGCTTCAGTTGTAGAACTTGAAGGTACGTTAACAAGTGTACAACAAGCAAAAAATGCTCTTACTCAAGCTCAAGAAGGCTTAAAAACTTTAGAAGAAAATCTTGAAACTACTAAAAAATCATATGACTTAACAACTGGTACTATAACTGAAGAAAATAAGGATAAAGCTGGTTTGGCTGTAAAGCAAGCTGAAACATCTTTAGCATCTGCACAACTTCAATATGATATCGCTAAAAAAACTTTAGACGATTTATCTGTTACAGCACCATCAAGCGGTGTTATAAATGCAAAAGGTGTTAAAGAAGGTGATTATGCATCAAATTCTTCTGTAGCTTACCAAATTATGGATAAAGATACTGTTTATGCAAACGTTAAAGTTACGGAAAGAGTTATCAATAACGTACAACCAAATGATAAAGTAGAAGTTGAATTTTCATCTTTAGATGAGCCTTTAATTGGTACAGTTGAAACTGTTTCACCTTCTGTTGACCAAACAAATACATATACAGTAAAAGTTGTTTTAGACAACACTAATAACGATATTTTACTTGGCTCATTCGCTAAAGTTAAATTTATAATAGAAGAAAGTGAAAATAGTATTGTTTTACCTAGAAATATAGTTTTATCTGATGAAGAAAGTGACTTTGTATATACTGTTGTTGACGGTGTTGCTAAAAAAACACTTGTTGAAACAGGTATTGATAACGGCGAATATATTGAAGTGTTATCTGGTTTATCTGTAGGAGATAAAGTTATAATCGAAGGTCAATCTTATGTGTCAAATGAAGAATCTGTAAATATTGTAGAATAGTTATAAGTGGAAGTTGAGGTAAAAAATGAATATAATTAAATTATCTGTAAAACGACCAGTAACAACTACAATGATGATTTTAATAGTTGTTGTATATGGTATTATGTCATATATGAACTTAAATCTCGATATGTTACCTAACATAAATGTACCTATGGCTGTTGTTTCAACTACTTATAGTGGTGCTGGTTCTGAAGAAATCGAAAACCTTATTACAAAACCTCTTGAAAGTACTTTAGGTACTATTACTGGTGTAGAAGATATTCAAAGTGTTTCAAGTTATGGTAGCTCTGTTATTATGCTTACATTTGAAGATAATATTGATATGGATTTTGCAGCTCTTGATATTCGAGAAAGAGTTGATATGGTAAAATCATATTTACCAGAAGATGCTAGTGAGCCTATGGTTCTTAAAATTGATATGAATCAAATGAGTAGTATTATGATAGGTGTTCGTTCAGATACTAAAGGTATTTTAGAGCTACAATCTATTGTTGAAGACAAAGTAATAAATAGAATTGAACGTCAAGCTGGTGTTGCCTCTGCAGATGCTGCTGGTGGTAAAGAACAAGAAGTTAGTATTCAGTTTGATGAACAAAAAATGATAGGTTATGGTATAAGTGAACAAACTGTTATTGGTCTTTTAGCAGCTGAAAACTATACAATTCCTGTGGGTGATGTTAAACAAGGCAATGTTAACTTACCTATTAGTGTTAAAGGTGAATTTAGTAACCTTGTTGAAATAGAAAATCTCGTTATACCTACAGCAAATGGTAATATATTTTTAGGTGACATTGCTACTGTTGAGTTCATATATAAAGAACAAGATGCCGTAAGCTATATGGACGGTCTTCCAAGTCTTATGATCAGTGTTAGTAAACAAAGTACTGCAAATAGTGTTGCTGTTTCAGATGCACTTCTTGCTGAAATCGAAAAGATTAATGCTGAAATGCCAGACTTAGAACTTGTAATGTTAGTTGACCCTGCAGATTACATTAGAATATCTTTAAGTAATGTTTCTAGTTCTGCTATTATTGGTGCTTGTTTAGCTGTTGTTGTTTTACTTATTTTCTTAAATGATATTCGTGCATCTTTAGTGGTTGGTGTGGCTATGCCAGTTTCTGTTATTGCTACTTTCTTATTAATGCACGTATCTGGTATGAGTTTAAATATGATGTCCTTAGGGGGCTTGGCCCTTGGGGTAGGTATGCTTGTAGACAACTCTATTGTTGTTATCGAAAGTATATATCGTAAGCTTGAAGAAGGTTACAGTAAGGGTAATGCAGCAGTTTTTGGAGCTAAAGAAGTTGCTGTACCGGTTATAGCTTCAACTTTAACTACTGTAGCAGTTTTCTTACCTATTACATTTGCAGGTGGCTTAACTGCCGATATATTTAATGAATTGTCATTTACTATTACTTTTTCTCTTGCCTCTTCCCTTGTGGTAGCGTTAACTTTTGTACCTATGGCTTCTAGTTTATTCTTAGAAACTATAGAAGAAAAAGCTATGCGTAATAGTAAAGGTAGTAGAATAATAAATGCTTTCCAAAGATTTTTTGTTAAGCTAGAACGTGGTTATCGTAGTATTTTAGACTATGCCCTTAATCATAGAAAAACAATTTTTGCTATTGTTGTTGCTTTTATAGTATTTACTGGTGGTGTTACTGCTATGTTTGTAAAAGTTACAATGATACCTGAGATGGACGAAGGTCTTGTTACAATTAGTATTTCTTTACCTGAAGGAACTGTAATTGAAGATACTGAAGAAAAAATCGACGAGTTTATGCTACTCGTAGAGGATATGCCTGAAATCGAAAATACAGCTGTTATGCTTGGTAGTTCCGGAACTATATCTTTAACAGGTTCAGGTTCTACGAATACAGGTACTATATACTTATTCTTAAATGACGTAACTGAAAGAGATAAAACTGCTTCACAACTTGCAAATGAAATAAGTAAGTTAAGCAAAAATATAGCTGGTGCTGAAATTTCTGCTAGTGCATCAAGTATGTCTATGGGCGGATTTGGTGGTTCTACTGTAGATATACAAATATATGGTGATGAACTTGATACTTTATCAAGTGTAGTTAACGATTTTATAGCAGCTGCTGAAGCTATACCTGATGCTGGCGAAGTTACTAGTTCTATTGAAACGGCATCACCTCAAGCAGAAATAATAATTGATAAAGAAAAAGCTACAGCTCTTGGAGTAAATGCTACTGCTGTTTCTTCAAGTGTTAGAACAGCTATTGAAGGTAGTGTAGCTACAACTTATAGTACAGATGGTACTGAATATGATGTACGTGTATCACAAGGTGTAGGTGACTTTAACTTTATTACAGATATAGAAAATATTTCTATTGTTTCTGCTTATGGCACAAATATTCCTTTATCTGAAATTGCTGAAATAAAAATTGTTGATACGCCACTTGCTATTAACCGTATTAATCAAGTAAGATATGAAACTGTTTCTATTGCTTTAGGTGATTTACAAACAAATGATATCAAGGCAATTATGGAAGAATTTAGTAATAGCTATATTATGCCAGAAGGATACTATTGGGAGTATAGCGGAACATCTGAACAAATGACAGAAATATTTGGTTCTTTAGGTAGTGCATTGATTGCGGCTGTTTTAATTGTTTATATGATTATGGCTGCTCAATTTGAAAGCTTTAAATATCCATTTATAGTTATGTTTAGTATTCCTATAGCACTTACAGGTGGTTTGTTTGGTCTTATCGTAACAGGCGAGATGTTTTCTATGACAAGTTTTATGGGTCTGATAATGTTATCAGGTATTGTTATAAATAATGCTATCGTTCTTATAGATTATACAAATGTACTTATACGTGAAGAAGGATATTCTATAAAAGAAGCATTGCTTAAAGCAGGACCTGTAAGACTTAGACCTATACTTATGTCTGCTTTGACTACTATACTTGGTCTTGTACCTATGCTTGTTTCAAATGCTTCAGGTTCTGAGATGATGAAAGGTTTATCGGCAGTTGTTGTTTTTGGTCTTGCATTCTCTACTTTAATTACACTTATTTTCGTACCATCAGTTTATATTGTTGTTGCTGAAGCAAGTGAAAGATCTAAAGAGAAAAGATATAGAAAACGTGCTACAAAACTTAATATTTCATATGAAGAATATATGGAAATAATTGAAAATACTAAAAAAGATAGACTTACAGGTGGAGATACTATAGAAAAAGAAACTAGTGAGTTTAATAATATTGAAAAATAATTTATAAATTTAAGCTGTAAGGAAGTAAATTCTTTACAGCTTAAATTTTTATGTGAAAAATTTTCTTTTTTTTAAATAAACTATTGTAAAAAAGTAATATTGTAACTATAATGGAGATATTAAAATAGTATGGAGGTATTATGTTGGATAAAAATAAAATATTTGGTTTTGGGTGTATGCGTTTACCTATGATAGACGATGAAGTTGATAATACTGAATTTTCAAAGATGATTAAGACTTTTTTTGATGGCGGTTTTAGTTATTTTGATACGGCTCATGGTTATTTAGGAGGTAAAAGTGAACTAGCACTTAAAGAATGTTTAACTAGTAAATATCCAAGAGATAGTTATACTATAACTAATAAATTAACAGGAAATTATTTTGAAACGGAAGATGATGTTATACCTTTTTTTAATAACCAATTAGAATGGTGTGGTGTTGAGTATTTTGATTATTACCTAATGCACGCACAAAATGCAAATAATTATGAACATTTTAAAAAATGTAAAGCTTATGAACAATCTATTGAGTTAAAAAAAGAAGGCAAAATACGTCATTTTGGTATTTCTTTTCATGATAAGGCAAGTTTTTTAGAAAAAATTTTAATAGAATACCCAGAAATAGAAGTAGTTCAAATTCAATTAAACTATCTTGACTATGAAGACCCTACTGTTGAAGGTAGAAAGTGCTATGAAATTTGTGAAAAATATAATAAAGAAGTTATCGTTATGGAGCCAATTAAAGGTGGCAATTTAGTAAATTTACCTGAAGATGCTATGGAAATAGTTAAAGAGTTAAATTCAGGTAGTCCTGCAAGTTTGGCTTTAAGATATGTTGGTGGTTTTGATAAAGTTGTTATGGTTTTATCTGGTATGAACAAACTTGTAGAGGTAGAAGAAAATATCAGTTTTATGGGTAACTTTGAGAAGTTAAATGAAAAAGAGCAAGATGCTATAGATAAAATTTGTGCTATTTTTAAATCAAAAAATTTAATTGCCTGTACAACTTGTAGATACTGTGTAGACGGATGTCCTAAAAAAATTCTTATTCCGGACCTTTTTTCGTGTTTGAATACTAAAAAGGTATTTAATGATTGGAATGCTAATTTTTACTATGGTATCAATACAACAAAAAATGGAAAAGCATCTGAATGTATAAAGTGTGGTAAATGTGAAATTGTCTGTCCACAACACTTAAAAATAACAGAGCTGCTTGTTGATGTTGCTTCAGAGTTTGAGCAAAATAAGAAATAGGTTTTTAAATCAATATAAAAAGAAGGTAAAAATATGCTATTATTATTTTATGGAGCAATAATTGTTTTATTCATTACTGTGTTACTTATTATGATTGCTTCCACCTATACAAATGAAATTTTACCACTTAAAAACAAATTTGGATTTATACGTTCTTATATAAGTTTGATATGTGTAATTCTTTTTGAATATTTTGGATTGTATGCTGAGTCTAAAGGAGCGTCATATCGAACTGCATATATTGGTGCAAATATATTATTATTTACATTTGCACCAACTATTCCAATTTTTTTAGCTGCTTCAATATACGAATTAAAACATAAAAAAGTAATAATTTTTATTCTTTTTGCAAATTTTTTATTTCAAGTAATTTCTATAAAAACTGGTTGGGTTTTTATAGTTGATGAAATGAACATATACCATAGAGGAGAATTTTATTGGGTTTACTTTTTAATTACTACTTTAGCAACTTTTTTACTTTTCTATTACTTATATCTTTTAAGTAAACAGTATCAAACGAAAAATAATATACTTATATTATTTATATTAACACTACATCAGATAGGCTCTTTTTTACAAATGGCTAATCCTAACTTTTATACTATTTGGCCTGCATCAATATTGACTGTTATAATGGTGTATATACACTACATTTCCTTAATAAATCAAGTTGATTCTTTAACTTCTCTGCTGAATAGAAGATGTTATGAAAATAAGCTAGTAAGTATAAAAAATGACGCTATTGTTTTATACTTTGACATTGATAAATTTAAAGTTGTAAATGATACATATGGACATTCTTTTGGTGATATTGCTTTGCACGAAGTTGGATTTTTAATTAAAAAGGTTTACTCTTCAAATGGATATTGTTATAGGATAGGTGGCGATGAATTTAGTGTTATTTTACATAATGATATAAAAAATGTGGATAAATTTAATGCTAATTTTATTAAAGAAATAACTGAACTTAATACAAAAGATAGTAGATTTCCTTTTGTTTCTGTTGGTTATGGGTATTATTATCCTAAGAAAAATACCATTGATGATGCTATAGAACAAGCTGATAAAATGATGTATGCTGAAAAACATAAAAATTTATAAAAAAAAGTAATATCATAAAAATGATATTACTTTTTTTTATATGGCAACATTGCATTTTGCAATGTTGCCTGTTAACTATTTTTGTGCTACTTCCCTTAGTAATATTTTTTTACTAATTTTTACAACACCCTCATAATTAATCATATTTATGAGATAGTTTACCTAAGTTTGTTTTTATTAAGGAAAGTATTTTTTTTATGTCTGATATAGAAATAACTTTTAAAATAATTAAAAATATAGAATATATACAAATATGTACTAAACTTAATATGATAAAAGAATTTAAAGAAAATGTGTTATTTAGTGAGTTTTTATAAAGTGATGTTAGTATTGTTGTAAAAATAAAAACTAAAAATGGTTTAAATGAAAGATTTATAATTGAAAAATTTATGTTTATTTGCTTTGATATTACAAAATAATTAAAGGTTACTTCCCATATAATACTTAAGGCGTAGGCAAATAAAAAACCTAATATGCCATATTTAGGTATCAAAAGTGATATTACAATTATTGTTAATAAAGAAGAAAATGTACTATTTATAAATAGGGTAAACTCTTTTCCTAAGCCATTTAAAATGCTACTTAAAATCATTTGTATATATACAAGTGGAGAAAAAATTCCGAAAAAAACTAAATAAAAACTTATATCTGTATTGTATAATATTGCACCTATTTCTTTTGAAAAAACTATGAAAAAGCTTGCAAAAAACATACTTAGTAAAAGTGTGAATACAAAGACTTTATACAAAAGACTATTTATAGCTTTTATATTTTTTTGTGCTTTTAAGCTACTTATTTTTGCCAAAAGAGATGTGGAAATAGATAAAACAATAGTTGTTGGAAAGAAAATAAGAGGGAATGTTAAACCGGTTATTTTTCCAAACTCAGATAAAGCATCTTCCTTTGATAAACCAAAAACTATTAATTTTTTATTTATTATTAAATTTTCAAAAGTATGTAAAAGTGAATGTATTACTCTATTTAAAGTTAAAGGCAATGCTGAAAAAAATATTATAGGTACTATATTTTTTTCAATAGCTTTTTTAGAATAATCAACTTTAAAATATTTTTTATTAAAATTTAAATATTTTATAAATACGTATATGCATGATATTGTTTCTGCGAAAACTATTCCAAGTATTGCTATAGGTATAGTTAATTCTCCAGTTAAATATATAAACAAGCTTATAAGACCTATACGTGATAGCTGTTCTAGTATTTGACTTTTTGAAGGTGTTACGGGCTGTTGAAGTCCAAAAAAATATCCACGAACACAAGAACCAAGTGCCATAAAGGGAAAAGATAATGATAAAATTTTTAAGGGAAATGCTAATAGTTCTTCATTTAAAAACATTATAGAAATCAAATCAGAAAATTTTAAAAAAATTATCATTACTACTATTCCTAAAAAAACTGAACAAGTTGTTGAATGTATAAAGACTTTTTTCATTGTTCTTTTATCACCTAAAGCACTATATTCACTTGTAAGTTTTGATATAGTTGAAGTGAAACCACTACATATAAGTGACCACATAAGTGTATAAATAGGCATAATAAGTTGATATAGCCCCATTTGATATGTACCAAGCTCTCTATTCATATAAATACGATAGAAGAAACCTATAAGCCGTGTAAATATACTTGATGCCGTTAAAATTATTGTACTTTCTATTAATGATTTAGTTTTCATTTTTTCCTCAATTCTTTTTTATAAGCATATGAATTTAAAATTAAAATATACAACTTGTTTGAAATATAAGCTTATTTTACTTGATAAAAATTTTGTTAAATTGTATAATATTTATAAATGAATATAGATATAGTAGGTGTAATTTGTTTGATATAAAAGAAGAATTAAAAAAACTACCAAGTAAGCCCGGTGTTTATTTACACAAAAATTATAAAGATGAAGTTATATACGTTGGTAAGGCGAAGGTTTTAAAAAATCGTGTTCGCTCTTATTTTGTTGGCATAGATAAACATGACGATAAAACAAAAGAGCTTGTAAATAATATTGTATCCTTTGAATATATAGTTACTGAAACAGAAGTAGAAGCACTTGTACTTGAGTGTAATCTAATTAAAAAATATTCACCGAAATATAACATAATGTTTAAAGACGGTAGAGGATATCCTTTTATAAAAATTGTAACTAAGGAAATGTATCCTAGAGTTATTGTCACAAGAGAATATAAGCAAGATGGTAATAAATATTTTGGACCTTATGTAAATATGATGGCTGTAAATGAAGTTATGGAACTTTTTGAAAAAATTGCACCTTATAGAAAGTGCTATAAGTTATTTCCACGTGACCTATGTAAAGATAGACCTTGTTTAAACTATCAGATAAAAAAATGTCCTGCACCTTGTAATAAACATATAACTACTCCAGAATATCAAAAAAATATAAATAAAATTATCGACTTTTTAAATGGAAATGTAAAAGAAACCTTAGATGAATTAAATAAAAATTTACTTGATGCCTCTGAAAATCTTGAGTTTGAAAAAGCAATAGAATATCGTGATAGAATTATAGGTATAAATAAGCTTATGGAAAAACAAAAGATGGAAAATTCATCAGGTGAAGATTTAGATATTATCGGACTTGCAAGAAATGATGTTGCTGTTTTAATTCAAGTTTTTAATGTGCGTAAAGGTAAAATGTTAGGTCGTGACCAATCGGTTATTACTGAAAATATTAATGATAGTCGTATAAATATTATTACTGAATTTATCAAACAATATTATAAAGATACTTCCTTTATACCTTCAGAAATACTTGTAGAACAACCTGTTATTGATGAAACCATTGAAGATATGCTGAAGATGTACAAAGGCAGTAAAGTTCTTATAAAAGTACCTTCAAAAGGCACTAAGAAAAAGTTTTTGGATATGGCACAAGAAAATGCAAATTTATCTTTAAATCAATTTGGAGAAAATTTATTAAAAGAGCAAAAACGTACTATTGGTGCTTTAGAAGAAATACGTGATGCTTTAGGTATCGACAAAATATTCAATAGAATAGAAAGTTACGATATTTCAAATACTCAAGGTTATGAAAGTGTTGGCTCTATGGTTGTTTTTTATGGGGGTAAACCTAAAAGAGATGATTACAGAAAATTTAAAATTAAAACAGTTGTAGGTGCAGATGACTATAAATCTATGTATGAAGTTATATCTAGACGACTAAATAGATATATAAACGAAAAAGAGGAAGTCGAAAGTAAGAAAAAGTTTTCAAGTTTACCTGATGCTTTCTTTATTGACGGTGGGAAAGGTCAAGTTACTATGGCGAAAAAAGTTTTAAAAGAATTAGGGATTACTGGTATATATGTTGTCGGCTTAGTCAAAGATGATAATCACCAAACTAGAGGTATGATTTTTGAAGATAGGGAAATATTACTAAAAAAGACAAGCGAAGGATTTAAGCTTATTACACGTATTCAAGATGAAGTTCATCGCTTTGCTTTAGAATATCATAAAAAACTAAGACAAAAAGGTATACATTCTATTTTAGACAATATTGAAGGTGTTGGTCCTTCAAGAAGAAATGCTTTACTTAAAGAGTTTAAAGGGCTAGATGAAATAAAAAATGCTACTATAGATGAACTTATGAAAGTATCAAATATTAACAAAAATATTGCTGAAAATATAAAATCTTTTTTTGAAAAATAATTAATAAAATTCTTGCAAAATTTCACAAATTATAATAAAATTAATATTAGGACAAATTTTAAGGTGGTATTAATATAATATGGAAGATAATGGTTTAGAAAGAGCTTTTATTGGAACTGTAAATATGGATAAAATCGTCGAAAAATTTGGTTGGGAAGTTTTAAATGACGCACCTTATGAAAATATAAGTATAGGTAAAGCTAAAACAAACCGTCCAGCCTTACAGTTAACTGGTTTTTTTGATTATTTTGATGAAGATAGAATACAAATCATAGGTATGGTTGAATTTACATATGCATCAAGACTTACAAGTGAAGAAAGAAGAAAAGTTTTTATGAAAATTTGTGAATTTAAAGTTCCTGCTATTTTATTATCGAGGAGCTTTGAACCTTTTCCTGAGCTTGTTGAGGCTTGTGAAAAATATAGTATTCCACTTTTTAGAACTACTATGGAAACTACAGATGCACAAGATGAACTACTACGATATTTGCGAGTTCAACTTGCACCTACTATAACTAAGCATGGTGTTTTAGTAGATATATATGGTGAAGGTGTTTTGATAATGGGTGAAAGTGGTATCGGTAAATCTGAAACTGCACTAGAACTTATTAAACGTGGTCATCGTTTAGTTGCCGATGATAGCGTGGAAATACGCCGTGTATCAAGTGGTACACTAGTTGGCACATGTCCTGACATAATTCAATATTTTATAGAGCTACGTGGAATTGGTATCATAAATGTTAGACAGCTATTTGGGGTTGAAAGCGTTAAAGCTACTCAACAAATAGACCTTATTATATATCTTGAACATTGGAAAAAGGAAGCTGAGTATGACCGTCTAGGTTTATCAGAAAAATATATGAATATTTTAGGAAATAAGGTTGTTATGCATAACATACCTGTTAGTCCCGGTCGTAACGTTGCTATTATATGTGAAACTGCGGCGATAAATCATCGTCAAAAGAAGATGGGCTATAATGCAGCTGAAGACTTAAATGCACGTATTATGAAAAATTTAACTAAGAACTTAACTTAATGGAGGATTTATGTACTATATTGGAATAGATTTAGGCGGAACTAATATGACTATAGGTCTTATAAATGAAAGCTATGAGCTTGTAGACAAACTAACTGCCGATACTAAACGTGAACGTGAAGCAGATGAAATCGTACTTGATATGATAAATATATCTAAAGAAATTATAGCTAAGAACGGTTTAACAAATAAGGATATAATATCTATTGGTGTAGGTAGTCCCGGTATATGTGATAGTGATAATGGTGTTATAGTTTATGCTGGTAATATTAAATTTAGAAATTATAACATAAAAGAAGCTTTTCAAAAGCATTTTGACTGCCCTTTTTATTTAGGTAATGATGCAAATGTTGCAGCTCTTGGTGAATATATAGTTGGTGCAGGTAAAAAATATTACAGTTCTATTATTATTACTCTTGGTACTGGTGTAGGCGGTGGATATATTGAAAAAGGAAAAGTTTTAACAGGTTTAACTTTTAAAGGTGCTGAGTTCGGGCATATGGTTATCGTTAAAGATGGTGAACAGTGTACTTGTGGTCGAAAAGGCTGTTGGGAAGCATATTCTTCTGCAACTGCTTTAATTAGAGAAATTAATCGAGCTGCAGAATACAATCCAGAATCAAAACTTAATGACTATATAAAGGGCGAAAAAAGCCATACAAATGCAAAAATGGTTTTTGACTGTTTAGAAGATGGGGATAAAGTAGCTTTTGATGTTGTAGATAGATACTATGACTATCTTGCAGAAGGTTTAGCTAATATGGTTTCAATTTTTGACCCAGAAGTTATCATTTTAGGTGGTGGTGTAGCTGGGCAAGGTGAAAAAATGCTTAAACCTGTAAGAGAAAAATTAAAAAAACTAGTTTTCGGTGGAAATCTTACTGCTGACGTTGTTTGTGCTGAACTTGGAAATGATGCTGGAGTTTTAGGTGCTGGTCTTTTATCTTTAGATAACTAGTATATTTTTATTTAACTTTCATAAAATATTTAAAAACAAAGGAAGTAATAATGGAAAATATTATTAAAAAGTTAAAAGAGAAATATTGTAATACAGAAACAATAAGTTACTTTAGTTTTAATGTTAATTTTAGTGACTTTGTTTCTTTTAAAACTTCAGGTGAAGTTGCTGTGCTTTTTGAACCTTCAAATATTAATCAACTTGTTGAAGTACTTAAGTTTTTAAAAAAAGAAGAAATACCTTTTTTTATAGCTGGTAAAGGTTCAAATCTTTTCGTAACATCAAAAGGATACAACGGTGTTGTAATTAGGTTTATTAAACACTTTAACAACCTTGTTTTTTCAAAGGTTGATGATAAAAAAACAAAAGTTTCTTGTGAGTGTGGTGTATCTTTAAGTAATGTTGGAATAAAAAGCTTTGATTTATCTTTAAGTGGGTTTGAATCATTATCCTTAATACCCGGCACAATAGGTGGCGCTATTTATATGAATGCTGGTGCTTATGGTATTGAGATAAAAGATATTTTATCAAAAGTTTTTATACTTGACTATGAAAAATTTGAACTGTTAGAGATTTCTTTAGAAAATTGCGACTTTGGTTATAGGAAAAGCGTTTTTATGGATAAACCTTATATAATCATTTCTTGTGAATTAATTTTAGATAAATCAGATAATAAAGAAGATGTTTTAAATAAATATAAAGAATTTAAAGAGAAAAGAAGTTCATCTCAACCACTTGATAAACCAAGTGCTGGTTCGACTTTTAAACGACCTGAGGGAGATTTTGCAGGTAGACTTATTGAAGTATCAGGTCTTAAAGGTTTTTCAGTAGGTGGTGCTATGGTTTCTAACAAACACGCTGGTTTTGTAGTTAATGAAAATAATGCTACACCGGAAGATGTATATAATTGTATAAATTATATTAAAAAAGAAGTTTACGATAAAACTGGCGTATTACTTAATGAAGAAGTGTGTATATACGGTGAATAATTTGTAAGGCAAGTTCGATTTTTTATAAATTAGTCGTTTATGTTCTTTATGTTTTTTGAAAGTGAGTGATACTATGAATATTGTCATTGTTACAGGAATGTCTGGTGCTGGTAAATCAGCTACTTTGAAATTTTTTGAAGATTTTGGCTATTATTGTATTGACAATTTACCACCCCTACTTATTACTAATTTTTTAGAAGTTTGCAAAGATAATAGTGAAATTATTAATGTAGCTATTGGTGTTGATGTTAGAGGTGGAAAGCTATTTAATGATTTTTTAGAGGCAATAAAGCTTATTCAAAAAGATGAAAAATTTAAGGTTTTATTTTTAGAATCAAGCGATGATGTTCTAATAAAAAGGTTTAAAGAGTCACGCCGTGCTCACCCTTTAGGTAAAGAAGGTAGTATCAAAGATTTGATACATAAAGAGCGTGAAATCCTTAAGCAAATTAAACAAATGGCAGAGGTTTCAGGCTATATTATTGACACTTCAAAACTTTTAAATCGTGACCTCAAAGAATATTTAGCTTCAATCCTTGAAGATGAGGCTAATTCTTTTAATAATTTAGTTGTATCAATAAATTCCTTTGGATTTAAGTTTGGAATACCACAAGATAGTGATTTGGTTTTTGACGTTAGATTTATACCGAACCCTTTTTATGTACAAGATTTAAAAGAAAAAACAGGGCAAGATGTTGAAGTGCAAGAGTATGTTATGTCCTTTGATGAAAGCGTTGTTTTTTTAAATAAACTTAAAGATATGGTTGAGTTTTTAATACCTTATTACATAAAAGAAGGTAAAAATCTTTTAGTTATTAATATTGGTTGTACAGGTGGTAAACACAGATCTGTTACTATAGCTAATAAGTTATATGAATATTTACACAAAACTAGGGGTAAATATAATCTTGTTTTAAACCACATAAATATACAACATAAAAAATAGGGTAGGAATATGTCTTTTACAAGTAAACTTAAAGATGAGCTATTAGACTGCGAAAAGGATAAAAAACTTAAAGATGAAAAATATGCTTTAGGCTATTTAGCCGGATTGCTACTAACTTTATGTGAATATAGAGAAGGTAAATTTATAATACCTATTGACAAAACGACATTTTATATTAAAATAGTATATATATATGAACTTCATTTTTCTGAAATGAAGAAAAATTATATTTCGATAAACAGTCTTAAAGAAAAGCTTTTTGATGTAAAAAATAATTCCTTAGATTGTGATGATAGTTATTTATTTAGTTTTAAAATTTCTAAATATATTTTGTCAAGTGAACGTGCAAAAAGAGGTTTATTAACCGGTTTTTTCTTAGGTGCTGGATATATAACAAATCCTGAGGTTGATTATCATTTTGAGTTGGATACTAGAAATTTTTTGACATCTATTGAAATGCAACATATTTTAGAAGATTTTAATCTAACTCCTAAGGTTGTACGTAGGAAAAAAGGTTATATGATTTATATTAAAGAAGCTGAAAAAATATCGGATTTGCTTAAAATATTTGAGGCAAGTAAATCTTTTTTTATTTTTGAAGATGTACGTCTTATTAAAGATGTACGTAACAATATAAATCGTAAAGTTAATTGTGAGGTTGCTAATCTTACTAAAGTAATAAATGCTTCTACGAAGCAAATACAAGATATTGAATTTTTACTTAAAAAGGAACTTTTGCTTGAACTTGGGTATGAAATACATTATACTGCAAGTCTAAGGCTAAAGTATCCAGAAATAAGTTTAAAAGAACTAGGCGAAATACATAATCCACCTATAGGTAAATCTAAGGTGAATTATCGATTAAAACGTATAGGTAACTATGCTGATAGTTTGAGAGGAGAAACATCATGGTAGAAAAAAAATTACTTATGAAGAGTAGTTTGGAAACAAATCAAGTTGCAAAGCTTGTTCAAAACGCTAATAATTATAAAGCAGAATTAAATATTTCAACTATGGGTAAAAATGCAAACGTAAAGAGTATTATGGGTGTTATATCTTTAGGCATGCTTGATGGTGTGGAAATAACAATTTCCGGAAAAGGTGATGATGAAGTTGAAGCTATTGATTTCATTTATGGATTTTTATCAAAGTTAATATAATTTTTTTTGAAGGGTTTACCTCCATTCTCTATAATAATACGAAAGATAATATTTTGGTGGTGTGATGAAAGATAGCTTTAAATTATATCGTAAAAGACTTGTACCTAAAGAAGATGTTTTTTTAAAAGATGATGTTATAATTCATAAAGACAATGATTTTATTATAACTAAATGGGAAGCGATTAATAAAAGGAAAGACTTTGATAGAGGACTTTCTATTTTTGATTTTAAAAACAATGTTAAAGTTAGTAAAATAATGTTAAATAATGCCGTTGTACATTATTATGTTGATATAGTAGAATACGAGATAGATGAAACTTTTTGTCGAACTATAGACCTTTTAGCAGATGTAATTATAAAAGACGATAAAATATTTGTTTTGGATTTAGATGAGTTTGAATACGCTTTTAAAGATAAGTCTATGACTACAGAAGATATACTTAAAGCACTAAAATATCTTGATACTTTTCTTAAAAAAATTTATGAAAATGGAATAGGTTCTTACAAAGAAATATTTGATAAATATGAGCAAAAAGAAAATTAATTATTATAAACTTTTAAAAAATAAAAACGTATATGTTTACAAAAGGAAAGTAAGTAGCTTATATATTCGTAAAAAATACTTATATATTTTTAGAAGAAATAAGCCTTCTTTTAAACTTTTTAAACCCGAATATGAGAAAACAAAAAATCCTAAAAGTGGACATAGACAAAGAGTGCGTGACAATATTGTAAAAAATGGCATAAATGAGTTTTCAGATAGAAACTTACTTGAAGTTATGTTGTTTTACGCATATCCTATGAAAGATACTAAAGCTATAGCTGATAAGCTTATAGACAAGTTTGGTTCTTTAGACGTTATTTTGTCAATGGATATTAAAACTCTTATGGCAACTGGTATGACAGAAAATACTGCAGTACTTATGCATTTATTTAGTGCTATAGGAAGGCGACAAAATATTAACTACAAAAAAAGAAAAGAAATCGTATCTGTTGAAGATGCTAAAGAATTATGTTGCGATATTTTAAAATATGAAAAAAATGAAAGTTTTTATATTTTATATTTAAATAGCAAAAAAGTTTATTTAGGATATGAAAAAGTTTCTGAAGGGACTATTACTAAAGTATCAATAAATTTACGTAGTATTATGAACGGTGTAAATCAATTTAATGCTACATATATTATTTTAGTACATAATCACCCATCTGGAAATCCTTTTCCTTCTTTTGAAGACATTGAAAATACGAAAGTGCTGAAAAGCCATCTAAAACCTTTTGAGGTTTTTGTGTGTGATCATATTATTGTTGGTTTTAATAAGGCTTTTTCTTTTGTGGAAGAAAATTTATTATAGGGAGTGATATTATGAGTAATAAGAAATTTTACAGAAATAGACAAGACAAAATGTTTTTAGGTGTTTTTTCAGGTATTGCAGAATATTTTGGTTGGGACGTTAGTATTGTACGTATAGTTGCTGTATTAATAGGTATTTTTACAAATGTGCCATTTTTGTTAGTATATTTTATTGTTGCTTTTTGTACTCAAGAAAGATAGAAACTTTTTAAAGTTTCAATATTTTAGCAGTTCTTAAAAAGTCTGAAGTGAAAAAGTGTTTATGAGGTTATTTTAGTTAAAATGGCGTTGTTAAATGGAAAAATATGAGTTTTGCAATAAGTTGAAATTTAAAAATTCTTATTGAAAAGCATAGTTGTTCCTTCATTTGTCGGTCCTTCAATATCCTATAAATATATAAATTTAATGTTGAATTGCTAAGCTATAACCGTATTTTTATGGTTATAGCTTAAGCTTATGTGGAGGTAAAATATGGTTGATGTTGCTGTTATTGGTGCTGGGCCTGCTGGATTGTCCGTAGCTATAAACGTTATAGCTAGAAATAAAACTGTTGAAATATTTGGTAGAAGTCCCGAAACTTCTTTATTATATAAGGCAGAAAATATAAATAACCATTTAGGTTTTCCTAATATGACTGGTAAAGATATGATTGATAACTTTGTAAAGCATACGGAAAACTTAAACATTAAAATAAATAAAGGTAGAGTTATAAGTATACAGCCCTTTGGGGATATGTTTATGATTAATCAAGATAATAATATTTATGAAGCCAAATCTGTTATTATTGCAACTGGTATCACAAAGAAAAGTACTATTAAAAATGAAAGCGACTTTATAGGTAAAGGTTTAAGTTATTGTGCTACTTGTGACGGTATGTTCTATAGAAATAAAGATGTAGTTATATATGGTGAAATACCTGAGGCTGAGGAAGATGCTAACTTTTTAGCAGAAATATGCTCATCTGTTACTTTTGTACACTCCTACGACGATGTAAAAGAAGTGGACGAAAGAGTTAAGTTAATCAAAGGAAAAGTTAATGAGGTTTTCGGTGAAGAAATGATATCGAAAGTTGTTTTAAATGATAATCAAGAAATTGAATGTAGTGGGCTCTTTGTTATTAAAGGCTCTATAAATGCTAGTAACTTAATAGATGGCATTGAACTTGAAAATAATATGATAAAAGTAAACAGTAATATGGAAACAAATATAAAAGGTTTATATGCTTGTGGCGATTGTGTAGGCGGTCTGTATCAAGTTTCTAAAGCTATAGGTGAAGGTCTTATAGCCGGACAAATGGCTGTAAAATATGTGAATACTTTGTAATATGAGGGTGCTGATAAAGGATAGAAAAAAATATTACTGCACAAAAATTACGCTCGACTTGATGATTTGCTTTGCAAATCATCTGGCATGTAGCATAAAATTAGCACTCGTTCCTCGTTGA
>JBKECM010000057.1:0-2007 GCA_047974615.1 Lachnospirales bacterium | reverse complement strand
AAAGAAACAGAAAAGTGTGATATTTGGGTTGATGTATTTGAAAATGAGGAAGAAGCGATAGCTTTTTGTAAAGATTATAAAAATGCTTAGTGGTTTTTAATTTTTATAAATGAAAATGATTTATAAAAAAGTTTGCAAATGTAAAATAGTTTATAAAATTAGAATTATGGAAAATGAATTATAAAATATAAAAAGGAGGTGACAAAATGGGTTTGTTAAGTGATTTAGTTAATTTAGAGGGTTGCAAGTTACTTGTTAAGGATATTGCTATATTGAACAAGAGAGGTGTTTATCCTATGTATAATAGTGGTAAGCTTGTAGGTTTTACAGATGATAAAGGTATCATTCTTATTAAATATAAAAGTTAGGTAGGTGGTAAGTGATGTTTGACATAAAACTACAGAAAGCTATGGATAAGTGCGATTTAACTTTAAGTCAGCTTTCGGATATGACAGGCATAAATAGATCTAGTATTAGCCAATATTTAAGTGGCAAAAATGAGCCGAGGGATAATGTTAAAAAGATACTAGGTGAGGTTTTAGGGTGTGATTTCTTAGGTAAAGAAGTAGAAATAAATCAAGGTTATGGACCTTTTATATTCTCAACTGAAAGTATTAAATTAAGAGTTGCCGCAAGGGTATTACATAAGTCTGAGCATAAAATTGTTAAGGCAATGGTTAAAGGCAACTTGCCGATAGGGTATGTTCTTGACCCTGGTGATGAAAACACGCCACCAGACTATTATATAAGTCCTAAATTACTTTACGAAGTAACAGGTTGGCGAGAGTAATAAAAAAGCACATAAGGAACGGCAATTCCAATATGTGCAAAGAAAAAAATTCAGTTTGATTATATCATAGAAAAGAGGGAAAAGCAAGCTTTTAGTAAAAAGATTTGCTAAAGTTTATAATTCAAATACGAGGAGGACTTAAAATGAAATTTGAAAGGTTAGAACTAAAAAATTTTATGGGTTTAACTATAGATGTAGATTTTACTGAAATAACTGAAATTTTGGCAGAAAACAAAAAAGGTAAGACAAGGATATACAATGCTATAAGTTGGTTGTTTTTTGATAAAAATAGTAATAATAATGCTAAGTTTGAGGCACGAACTCTTAACGATAAAGGAGAGCTTGAAAGTGATTTGATTACAGAAGTTGCACTTAGCGTTGTTGTTGAAGGTGAAATAATTGTAATAGGCAAGAAGTTTGGTAAAACAAGAACTTATTACTGGAACAACGCTCCTATAAAAAAAGGTGATTTTGATACACGTATAGAGGATATTGTTTCCTATGAAACATTAAACCTTTTAAGTAATGTACATTACTTTTTTGAGCTTAGTTGGGAAAAGAAACGAGAAATACTTTTAAATACCTTTGAGATTGATTTTAGTGAAATCGATAACAACTATTTAGATGTATCACAGTTATTAAATATTGAGGATAAAAAGGCTGAACTAAAGGCTACGATTAAAAAAGTTAATGCAGATTTAGAGGGGATACCTTATAAAATTGATGTTTTGAAAAGTCAAAACAAGGAAAAGGCACAAAGTTTTGAAGGTTTTGAGTATGAGAAAAACAAAATAGAAGAAGATTTGGAAAACTTAAAATTTGAGCATAGAGCTAATCAAAATGCAATGTCAATTACTTATGGCGTCGTCATAAGTAACTTGGAACTTGAAGCTGAAGAACTTCAAAAAAATATAAATGATACTTTAGCTCCTTTGAAAAAAATCGAAGAGAAACGTAGAAAATTTATTGAGGATAGTAGTTTTTACAAAAGAAAACGTTTGGAATGGGTTAATAGAAAGCTAGACTACGAAGAAAGAGTTTTAAGTGATGCAGAAAGACTTAAAAAACAAAAAGTTTTTGCTTTAGAAAATGATATTCAATATAAAGAAGGATTACTAGAAACTACGAAAAATGAGTTAAAGGAAAAATCTTCCTTATTACTTTTTAAGCGTGAAGAAAACCGAGATATTAAAGCTATGATTTTTGACGAAAATAGT
>JBKECM010000052.1:0-26372 GCA_047974615.1 Lachnospirales bacterium | reverse complement strand
GTAAGCAAAAATAATGCGAGCGTATTTGCATATTTTTATGTAATAAAAAATTAAATCGAAAGCTAATTTTTGCTGAGTATGATTTTTTTCTAACCTTTTTCAGCACCTTCCTTTATAGATGGTGTAATATATTTTTTATCCTTTAGTAACAGTTATGTCAAATTAAACTTAAATAAAAAACTACGAGGTGATTAACATAATTTTAAATGGTTCAGAAATTTTAATAGAATGTTTACTTGAACAAAACGTGGACACAATATTTGGCTATCCCGGAGGTGCTGTCCTTAATATATATGATGCTTTATATAAATATAAAGATAAAATAAAGCATTACCTTACTTCTCATGAACAACACGCAACCCACGCTGCTGACGGTTATGCACGCGTTACAAACAAAGTTGGTGTATGTCTTGCAACTTCTGGTCCCGGTGCTACAAATACTGTAACTGGTATCGCTACTGCTTTTATGGACTCTATACCTTTAGTATGCATTACAGGTAATGTTGGTACTTCACTACTTGGTAAAGATAGTTTTCAAGAGGTTGATATTGCCGGTATAGTTATGCCTGTTGTAAAGCATAGCTTTATAGTAAAGGACGTTAAAGATTTAGCTAATACTATTCGTCGTGCTTTTAAAATTGCAAATTCTGGTCGTCGTGGCCCTGTACTTATAGATATTCCAAAAGATGTTTCTATTGCTACTTGTGAATATATAAAAGAAGTACCTGAAAATTGTACAAATGATACTTTTAATCATTTTACTTCTGAAGAACTAGATAAAGCAATAGCTTTAATAGAAAATTCTAAGAAACCTTTTGTTTTTGCTGGTGGTGGTGTTATAGCTTCAAAATCTTATAGGGAACTTAAAGAATTTGTGGAAAAGATTGATTCTCCAGTAGCTATAAGTCTTATGGGTAAAGGTGCTATTCCTTCTACATATAAAAACTTTACTGGTCTTTTAGGTATGCATGGCACAAAAGCTTCAAACCTTGGAGTTACAAACTGTGATTTGCTTATAGTTTTAGGTGCTAGATTTTCCGACAGAGTAACAAGTGATGTTTCAAAATTCGCTCCAAAGGCTAAAATCATTCATATTGATATTGACCCTGCTGAAATTGATAAAAACGTAACAGTTGATTTATCTCTAATAGGTGATTTAAAAAATATTTTACAAAAGTTAAATTCTTCTGTTGCAAAAAAAGAAAATAATCAATGGATAGACTACATACAAAGTTTAATAAAAGATTATCCTTTGCAAAATGATAGTGAAAACGGTTTAAAACCTTGGCATATTTTAGAAGCTATAAATAAGGTTACAAATAATGATTGTATTATATCTACAGAAGTTGGACAACATCAAATTTTTGCTGCTCAATATATAAACTCCTTATACCCACACCAGTTTGTAACTTCCGGTGGTCTTGGTACTATGGGTTACGGTCTTGGAGCATCTATTGGTGCACAAGTTGGTAAACCTGATAAAGTTGTCTTTAACATAGCTGGTGACGGTAGCTTTAGAATGAATAATATAGAACTTGCTACTGCTGTAGAATATAATTTACCTATTATTGTTTGTATATTTAACAATCACGTGCTTGGTATGGTAAGACAATGGCAAAGCCTTTTCTATGATAAACGTTATTCTAGTACTGACCTTTCTACTAAAACTACTGATTTTGTTGCTCTTGCAAAAGCTTATCAATGTGATGCATATAATGTAAATAAGATTGAGGAAGTAGAAGACACTTTAAAAACTGCAATAGCTAATAAAAAACCTTGTGTTATTAACTTTGAACTATATAATGATGACGTGGTTTATCCTATGGTTAAACTTGGTTCCGGTATTGATGATTTTATAGAATAGACTAATAGTACCTATATATAAGAATATTTGAGGTGTTTATGAATTTTAAAAAATATAGACCATATCCAAAGGTCAATTTACCTAATAGAAAATGGGTAAACAACACTATAGAAAAAGCACCTATATGGTGTAGTGTTGATTTACGTGATGGAAATCAAGCTCTTGAATCACCTATGACTTTAGAACAAAAAGTTGATTTTTTTAAATACTTAATAAAAATTGGTTTTAAAGAAATTGAAATTGGTTTCCCTGCTGCCTCTGATACAGAGTTTCAGTTTACACGACATATTATAGAAAACAACTTAATTCCTGATGATGTTACTATACAAGTTCTTACTCAGTCACGTGAGCATATTATAAATAAAACTTTTGAGGCTATAGCTGGCTGTAAAAATGCTATTGTACACTTGTATAACTCTACTTCTACACTTCAAAGAGATGTTGTTTTTAACTTTTCGATGGAACAAACTATTGCTTTAGCTGTTAGTGGTGCAAAGCAACTTGTTGAACTATCTAAAACTTGCGAAAATTCAAATATATCCTTTGAATATTCTCCAGAAAGTTTTACAGGTACAGAACTTGATTTTGCCCTAGAGCTTTTAAATTCCATTATAGAAGTTTTTAACCCTAGTGAAAAAAACAAGCTTATTATAAACTTACCTGCTACAGTTGAAATGTCTACGCCTAATGTATATGCTGACCAAATAGAATACATATGTGAAAATATAAATAGTCGTGAAAACTTAATTATATCTTTACATACTCACAACGACAGAGGAACAGGTGTAGCAGCAAGCGAACTTGGTATTCTTGCAGGTGCTGACAGAATAGAGGGTACACTTTTCGGTAACGGTGAAAGAACGGGTAATGCTGATATAATGACACTAGGTATGAACCTTTATACACAAGGCATTGATCCGAAACTTGATTTTAGCCATATAGATGATATGGTAGAAATATATGAAAGAATGACTTTGCTACCTGTACATGAAAGACACCCTTACGCAGGTAAACTTGTTTTTACTGCTTTTTCTGGCTCTCATCAAGATGCTATAAACAAGGGGTTACAAAGTCTTAAGGATAAAGAAACTTTATGGGAAGTACCATACTTACCTCTTGATCCTTATGATGTAGGTAGAACTTATGACCCTATCATTAGAATTAATAGTCAATCTGGTAAGGGTGGTGTTGCTTACGTTTTAGAAAAGCATTTTAATCTTGTTATACCTAAGGTTATGCAACAACATTTTAGTTCTATAGTTACAAAAGTTTCCGATGACAAAACTAAAGTTTTAGATTTTAAAGAGCTTTATAACTTATTTGAAAAAGAATATATTAATTTTAATGTACCTATAGAGTTGCTTAAATATAAGGAAGTTAACGATGAAGTTACAACTTTAACTTCTTATATAATCTATAATGGTAGTTCTGCTACTATAGAAGGTGTCGGAAACGGTGTTGTTGAGGCTCTTTGTGATAGCCTTGCAAAGTTTACAGGTAAAAACTTTAATGTAAAACAATATAGCCAACACGCCCTTGAGGTAGGTTCAAAGTCAAAGGCTATTACATATATTGAAATAGAACATAATGGCAAATCATATTTTGGTGCAGGTATTAGTAGTAATATAACAAAATCTTCTTTATTTGCTGTTATCAGTGCTTTAAATTATACTTTTAAATAAAATTGGCGTGCTTAAGAATTAACAAAAAAACTAATACTACAAAAAAATACAAAATTCAAATGTAATTTTTTTGTAGTATTAGTTTTTTATAATTTATTTAGCAGTTGGCAACGTTGCAAAATACACCATTTTCTTTGTCATTGTCAAAAAATTTATCTTTTAGCGTACCTTTAGTACGCGTCAAAGCTCAATTTTTAGCCATTCCTAGAAACTGTCGCATTTTTCAACGTCTTGGATTTGCTTCGCAAATATAGGCATAATTGCATTTTGCAATGATGTCAGTTATTATTTATATAGCCAATATCTCTTAGATTTTTCTTGAAACTCTTTTAGTTTTATTTCTTCTTCTTCAATATACTTTTCTATATTAAAGTTTTCTTCTTTTATTTGTTCACTACCAAACAATAGGTCGATAAAAGGTTTTTGACCTTCTTTTGGAGGTTTTAAAAATTCAAATTCCTTATGATTTTCTCTTATTATTTTTATCAAATGTAAAGCTAATAAAAAAGGTTTAAATTTTTCCTTATCTGTTATATGAATAGCTATACCTTTACATAATGTATCTTTATGCTTTGAAAAAAGAGGAGTAAAATAGGATTCCCTTAATAAAAAACCTTCAAGCTTTAGTTCATTTATTTTTTCTATAACTAGTTTGTTTTTTAAGTATGGTGCTCCTATTTGTTCAAAAGGTTTTGTAGTACCTCTACCTTCCGACATATTTGTTCCTTCAAAAAGACAAGTACCTACATATATATTTACACAATCTATGGACGTTATGTTTGGTGAAGGTGGAACAAAAACTATATCTGTATCTTCTATGCTCATATCTCTTGTATAATTTATACATTCACATACTTCTAAATCAGCATTTATATCATATATATCATTTATATATCTTGCAAACTCACCTATAGTTAAAGCAGGTCTTGTTGGTGTTTCAAATTTTCCTACAAAGGAACTGTAGTTTATATTAAGAATATTACCCTCAACTCTTTTTAGTCCTAGTAGGTTTACTCTATCTAAAACTACACACTTTTTTCTATAGGTTTCACACATAATTAACGCATTTGTTAAAGTATATTGGTATGTATAATATCTTAAGCCTACATCTTGTATATCGAAAACTAAAACATCTATTAAGTCTAACATTTCTTTTGTTATAGTTTTTTCCGTATTATATAAACTATATACTTTTATATTTGTATCTTCGTCAATATATGCTTCTATCTTTACACCTGCCTCTTGCTCGCCTTTTATTCCATGTTCGGGAGCAAATAATGCCACAAGGTTGTATTTTTCTTTTAGTATATTTGCTGTATTTTTAAGCTCACTGTCTAATCCTGTATGGTTGGTTATTAGTCCTATTCTCTTGTTTTCTAATATATTGTGTACACTATTAATATTGTTAATACCATTTTTTACATTATTTTTTTGCATTTTTACTAAACCTCCTTGACACTTCTTAATGTTTGTGATACTATTGTTTTATAGTTTTCAATATAATTATAAACTAAAGTTTCAAAATGTTCAATATTATTTTTAATATTAGTAAAGGGTTTCTAATTTTATTAGCAATGTGGCTTATTTGCCACATCAATTATTGAGGAGGAGTTTTATGAAAAGAAAGATTATGGGAATTACTGCTTTAGCTTTAGCAGTAACAACATTGTACGGCTGTAGTTCAAATACAACTGTTCAAGAAGACGCAAGTGGGGATACTGCAACGGAAGACACTACGGAAGGTTCAGAAGGTTCAGAAGATACTGCAGAAGCAGGTACAGATTATTCAAATGAAAATATTGAAATAAGTCTTACTTATCCGGATAACCCAACATTACCTTTTAGAGAAGATTGGCTTTCTGTTACAACTGTTCAAGAAGAACTTAATGTTACTACTTCATTTGAGGTTATTCCTATAGCTGACTATGGGCAAAAAATATCTCTTATGTTAAACTCACAAGATGCACCAGATGTTATATTATATCAATCTCCTACAACAGGTGAGCTTGCATCTCTTGCACTTAACGGACAAATCGTTGCAATAAGTGACTATCCAGAGCTTACTCCAAACTTTAACAAAATGGTTGAAGAGTTCGGCTTACAAGATGCAGTTGACGAAACACAACTTATTGATGGTAAAAGATACTATATGCCTCGTTTATTTGACCAACCATTTTATGATGGTGGTTTAATCCTTCGTGACGATTTACTTGAAGAATATGGTTTAGAAGCTCCTACAACTTACGATGAACTTTATGAAGTACTAAAAGTTTTTAAAGAGCATAACCCTGATTCATATCCACTTACAACTTTAGTTGAACCTCGTGTTCTATACAGAATGACTATGCCAAGCTTTGGTATAAGCTTAGGTGCAAATGGTGCTTCTGGTACTAAGACTTTATCTTGGGATTATGAAAACGAAGAATATTTTGCAGGTGCTATTAGCGATAACTACAAAGAATATTTAACATACTTTAATAAACTTTATAGCGAAGGTCTTCTAGATCCAGAAATGGCTAATGCTGGTGATAACTGGACTATTAAAATGGCTACGGGTAAATCTTTAGCGTCGTATGCATACTATGATCAAATCGGTGGCGTTGTTGAAAACTCACAAATCGAAGGTATAAGCCTTAATTTATATCCACCACTTGAAGGACCATCTGGTGCATATCACCAAGAAAAAAGTAGTATAGGTGCTGGTATATACTTCCCTATAACTACAGCTGAAAGAGATGACTTTGAAGAACTTGTAAGACGTGTTGACGAAATGTTCTTCTCACCTGAGATGGCTGAACTTTGGTGTGTTGGTGTAGAAGGTGAAACTTTTGAGCGTGACGGTGATTCTTACAAATATTCTGATGCTTTAGTAGATTCTCCAGACGGTATTTACAAAACATTACAAGTACAATATGGTTTAGGTGCTGACCCACTTCAATACATTTGGGTAAATAGTCGTGAGATGACAAAATACGATGAAAATTATGCTGAAATTAATGCTACTGTTGCTAGTATGGATAATGCTATCCAGCCTATTCCTCCTTCTCCAAAACTTGATGAAGACTTATCTGAAGAAGTTGGCTTTATAAGCCCTCCTTTAGCTGATGCTTTTGATGTTTGGGCTATCGACTTTATTTCTGGTAAAAAGAGTATAGAGGCTGACTGGGACACATATGTTCAAGAAATGAAAGATAAAAAAATCGAAAGATATGTAGAAATATATAACGAAAACTTAAAATAATATTTTTTACTTTGTTAATGAAAAGAAATTCATAGTTTTGAATTTCTTTTCATTATAATAGTGTTTTGTCATATTTTTTAGTATATTATAAGTTTTCAAAATAAAAAAAATTTAATATAGTGAGGTCAAGAAAATGAATAATAAAAGCAAATATTTTAAAAAATATTGGCAACTATATGCCATGATGCTATTACCTATTATTTACTTTATAGTTTTTAAATACATACCTTTGTTTGGTAATATTTTAGCTTTTAGAAAATATTCACCGGGTGGTTCACCTTTTGGTACAGAGTGGAGAGATTTTTTCTATTTTAAAATGTTTTTAACTGACCCTAATTTTATTAGAGCTTTTAAAAACACCTTAGTTATATCTTTGTTAAATATTATTGTAAACTTTCCAATACCTATTATTTTTGCAATATTATTAAATGAACTTAAAAACGTACACTTTAAAAAGTTTGTTCAAACTGTATCATATATGCCAAGATTTATTTCTACGGTTGTTGTAGTTTCTATTCTTACAGACCTTTTATCACCAAGTAGTGGTATTGTTAATATGCTCTTAACTAGACACTTTGGTATTGAGCCTATATATTTTATGAACGACCCTGCTTATACTAGATTTATATATATATTTACTGAAACGTGGCAATTTACTGGTTGGACTGCTATTATATATTTAGCTGCCATTACAGGAATAAGCGAGGAACTTTTTGAAGCTGCTCGTATAGATGGAGCAAACAAGTTCCAAGAGATGAAATACATTACTATACCTTGTTTATTACCTACTATTATGGTTATGTTAATCTTAAATATAGGTCGACTTTTAAGTGTCGGTTTTGAAAAAGTACTTCTACTATATACTCCTCAAAATGCTGCCGTTATAGACGTTATCGACACCTTTGTTTATCGTATCGGTATGCAGGAACAAAACTATTCCTATGCTACTGCCGTAGGTTTATTTGGTGGTATTATCGGTTTAATTCTTGTATCTTCTGCAAATCGTTTCAGTAGAAAATTTACTGGGGAAAGTATATATTAGGAGGTGTCTTATGAAAACAAAATCTTTAGGAAGTACTCTTTATAAAATATTTTTATATGCTTTTATGATTTTTATCATTTTAGTTTGTACGGTACCTTTTCTTTATATCATAGCTATGTCTATTTCTTCTCCTGAAGCGATAATAAACGGTGAAGTATTCTTAATACCTAAAGGTATTAACTTTGAAGCTTATAAAACTATTTTTTCATATCCAAAATTTTTTAGTGCATATTTAAATACTATTTTTTACACAGTTGCTGGTACATTGATTTCTTTAGCTATGACTGTACTTTTTGCTTATCCTTTAGCTAAAGTATTTTTAAGAGGTCGTAACGCTATTATGCGTCTTGTTATATTTTCTATGTTCTTTAGTGGTGGCTTAATACCTAACTACTTACTTATTTCTTCTTTAGGCTTAACAAAAAGTGTATGGGCTATGCTTGTTCCTTTTGCTATAAGTCAGTTCAACTTAATTATTCTTATGAACTTCTTTAGAGGATTACCAAAAGAACTTGAAGAAGCAGCTTTAATAGATGGTCTTGATTATTTTGGTATACTTATTAAAATAATTATACCATTATCTACACCTGCTATTGCAACTATTGCTCTTTATACTGCTGTTTTCTTTTGGAACGACTGGTTCCATGGTCTTATATATTTAAGTACAGATCAATTCCCTGTTATGTTATTTTTACGTAATATCGTAAATGGTGCAAGTGCAGTAGGTGAAATGTCTGGTGAAAAAACAACTATTGCTATGAGTATAAAGTCGGCAGTTATTATTACAACAACGCTACCTATTATTATTTTATATCCTTTCTTACAAAAATATTTTGTAAAAGGTTTAACTGTAGGTTCTGTTAAGGGGTAGACTTATGAGTAAAAAATGTTTTGTTGGCATAGATGGTGGAGGTACAAAATCTATTATTTGTGCTATAGATGAAAATGGCTCTATACTGTATAAAGGATATGGTGGTACAACAAATATTGCTTCATCAAGCCTTGATACTGTATATGAAAATATACTTGAGCTTTTTACGAAACTTAAAAATAATTTACCAGAAATAGAGATACTTTCAGTAGCTATCGGTACTGCTGGTATTAGCCTTTTAGATGTCAAAAAAAATATAGAAAACATTTTATTTAGCATTACAAAATGTAAATGTATTACTGTTACTAGTGACATTGATATTTTATTAAATCTATATAAAGGAGAAAACCGAGTTTTTTTAATATCTGGTACAGGTTCAATATGCTATAGCTGTAACGAAAATAATGAAAAATTTAGAACGGGTGGCTATGGTCATATATTTAGTGATGAAGGTTCGGGTTATAGTATAGCTTGCAAAATACTTAACGCTATTATGCAAGCAAAAGACGGTAGAAGTCATAACACTATTCTTACGCAACTTTTTTTAGATAAAGCTAATATTTCATCTGATGATGAACTTGTAAACTTTATATATTCTAAAAATTTTGATAAAAAATTTATTGCAGGTTTTGGTGCTATTATTGATGAAGCTGTTGTTTTAGGGGATACTACTGCAATAGACATTTGCAATAAAACTTGTGATGAACTTTATTCTTTATTTAAAAATTGTATAGATAAAATCAATAATGAAAACAAAGTTCATCTTGTTCTTTGTGGAAGTGTTCTAACGAAAAATCTTTTTATTAGAAATTTACTTATAGATAAAATAAAGGCTAATTATAATAATGTTTTAATATGCGAAGAGGAAGTTTCGCCTTATATTTTAGCTTGTGAAATGGGGAAAAACATATATGAAAGATATTGGTGTAATAATTAGAGATAGCTTACCTGATCTTTGTACAAGTGAAAGAGCTGTAGGCGAATTTATTTTAAATAACTATAATACCGTTATCACAACTCCTATAAGCGATTTAGCTGATAAATCTAATGTAAGTCGTTCTACATGGATAAGATTTAGTAAAACTTTAGGTTTTACAGGTTTTAAAGAACTTAAAAATTCTATTATTGTTCATTTGAGTAATCAAAGTCAAGTTACACCTTCAAAAAGTAGTGACTTTGTTGATGTTGAAAACTTTCAAAACATAAATGAAATATGTAATTATATATCAAATAATAGTGTGCAGTCTATAACTGATACTTTTAGTATCGTTGACTATGACGAAGTATTGAAAGTTGCAACTTTAATAAAAAAAGATAGACTTATTAGAACTTTTGGTATTGGTGCATCTGGTATCGTTGCACAAGACCTTTTCCAAAAATTTTTACGTATAGGTATTAACGTTGTTTGTTCACAAGATTTTCACGTTATGGTATCTTCTTTTACTGCTATAGAAAAGGGTGATATAGTTATCCTTTTTTCTCAAAGTGGTAAAACTCAAGAAGTTGTTGATCTTGCAAAAATAGCTAAGGCTCACGGTGGTGTTCTTATTGTTGTTACTAGTGTAGGCAAAAATGATTTAAGTTCTTTAGGTGATTATATTCTTAATACTAGTACACCTGAAATAGAAATACGTAGTGGTGCTATGGGTTCTCGTATTGCACAACTTATGATAGTTGACTTACTTTTTACCCTTGTTACAAATAAAAACTTTAGTTCTGTAAAAGATAATTTAGCTGAAAGCTATAACAGTATAAAAAAATACAAAATGTAGTATATTTATGTTATTTAGGAGGGATTTTTTTGAAAAATATAGAAGATATGTCTTTAGAAGAAAAACTAGGGCAAATATTTATGATAGAGTTAAGCACTTCATACGTTACTGAAAAAGAAGAAACTTTTTTAAAAAAATATAAGCTATCAAACTATGTTTATTTTGCAAAAAATCTCAAAGACTATAAAAATATTCAAGCTTTAAGTAGAAAACTACAAGAAATTTCAAAAGAAAACTGTGATATTCCTGCTTTTATTAGCGTTGACCAAGAAGGTGGTATGGTTGCTAGAGTTTTTTCCGGTGCTACTCACTTTCCTTCAAATATGGCTATAACATATTCAGGTATGTCTGATAAAATAGAAACTATGGGAGAAATGGTAGCTTGTGAGCTACTTAGATTAGGTATAAACTTTAACCTTGCTCCTTGTTTAGATGTAAATAATAATCCAAGTAATCCTGTTATTGGTATACGCTCATATTCTGATGACCCTTATGTTGTGGCAAAAAGTGGTGCTTCATACATAAAAGGCTTACAAAAAAAAGGCGTTATTGCATCTGCAAAACATTTTCCGGGACATGGTGATACTGACGTTGACTCTCATTTAGGTTTACCTGTAGTTCAACACACTATGGATAGACTACATAAAATTGAACTTATCCCTTTTATAGAAGCAATAAAAAATGATGTTGCGAGTATTATGACTTCTCATATACTTTTTCCAAATATAGATGATACATCATTGCCTGCTACTTTATCCCCAAAGGTTTTGACTGACCTTTTACGTAAGGAATTGAACTTTGAAGGGTTAATTATAACAGATAGTATGACTATGAATGCTATAAAAGAAAAATATACTACGGAAAAAGGGTGTGTATTATCTTTACTTGCTGGTGCAGATATTGTTTGTATATGTGGTGATTTAGATATTATAGAAAAATCATATATTGAAGTAAAAAAAGCTGTTGAAAAGGGTACTATACCTATGAGTATTATTGATACTGCAATAACACGTATATTAAAATATAAAGACAAGTATAACGTTTCCTTTGATGTTGATGTAAAAAATGAGGCAAAAGAAGTATATGAAGAACACGAAAGCCTTGCAAATGAGTTTAGCAAGAAAAGTATATATGTACTTCGTGATAATAAAAAACTATTACCTATAGACAAAAGTAAAAATATTTTTGCTATATCTACACCTGTTATAAAAGCTAATATAGCTGATGATAGCCTTGTTATTCAAACAGAGTTTTCAAAAAAGTTTTATGAAGTTTTTGATGGTAGCTGTGACTATGCTATTATATCAATAAACCCAAGTGATGATGAACAAAATGACATTTTGGCAAAAATAAAAAAAGATGATTTAGTTGTTTTTGCAACTTATAATGGCTTTTTAAATAAAGAGCAATTAAACCTTGCTAATAAAATAAGTGTAAATAATGACCTTATTAATATTTCTTTAAGAATACCTTACGATAGCAATGAGCTTTCTTCCGATGTAACTGCTATACATGCCTTTGAATATACGAATAAATCTGTTTTAAATGTAATAAACCATATTTTGCCAAATAAATAATAAGAGGTGTTTAATGGGTACTTCTAAACTTTTTGATTTATATAATAAAAAAGAAAAATACGTTATAGGATTAATGTCTGGTACTTCTGTAGATGGTATTGATGCAGTTCTTGTAAAGATGAAAAATAATGGGACTGATACTATGTACGAAACATTAGGCTTTGAAACATATCCTTTTGATGAAGGCGTTCGTAAAAAAATATTTGATTTGTTTGATAATGAAAAGTCATCTTCATCTGATATATGTTATATGAACTTTTTGTTAGGTGAGCTTTTTGCAAAGGCATCTATTGATATAGCTACTAAAGTGGGCTTAGATATTTCTGAAATAGATTTAATCGGTTCTCATGGGCAAACAATTTATCATATACCTACACCTATAGAAGATTTTGGATATAGTATTAAATCTACATTACAAATAGGTGATGGTTGTGTAATAGCAAACCGTACCGGTGTAGTTACTGTATCTGACTTTAGAGTTAAAGATATGGCAGACTGTGGACAAGGAGCACCTCTTGTACCTTACTGTGAATATTTAATTTTTTCTGAAAAATATAAAAATATCGCTTTATTAAACTTAGGTGGAATAAGTAATATTACTTTTTTACCAGCATTATGTAAAAAAGAAGATATTATTGCTTTTGATACTGGCCCTGCAAATATGATTATAGATTTTGTTATAAGCTACTTAACAAAGGGCGAAAAAACTTATGACTATAATGGAGATTATGCAAAATTAGGTACTGTATCTTTTGAAGTTATTGATAAATTTTTAAAAAATGATTATTTTTATAAACCTTTGCCTAAAACTACAGGCAGGGAAGACTTTGGGAAAGATTTTTCCTTAAAGTTTATTGAATATTGTAATTCTTTAAATCTATCATCTTATGATATAGTAGCCACAGCTACATACTTTACAGCTAAAACAGTTGCTTTAGCTATTGAAAAATATATTACTTCGCCTTCTATAGTACTCGATGAACTTATAGTTAGTGGTGGTGGTGCTTATAATAAAACATTGCGTTCAATGTTACAAGATTTAATTAGTGCTAAAGTTAAAACTCAAGAAGATTTAGGTCATAATAGTGACGCAAAAGAAGCTGTTGCCTTCGCTATACTTGCAAATGAAACTATTTCCGAAAGAGAAAGTAATTTAATTTCCGTTACAGGTGCTAATAACTATAAAATCTTAGGTAAAATAAGTTTATAAATGGCAATGATGCCAAATCTGAAAATAAAGGAGAAAGTTATGAAAATTTCTATTATTGGTGCTGGTAGCACATATACACCAGAACTTGTAGAAGGTATAATTGATAGACAAAAATCTCTTAATGTATCTGAACTATTTTTTTATGATATTGATATGGAAAAACTTAATATAGTAGGCAATTTATGCAAAAGAATGTTACTTAAAGCAAATATCAATATAAAGGCAGTCTTAAGCGATAACTTAGATGATACCTTAAAAGATGCTAATTTCGTTCTTTCTCAAATACGTGTAGGAAAACTAGATGCTAGAATTTTAGATGAAAAAATACCCCTTGAGTTTGGTATTTTAGGTCAAGAAACTATGGGTGTTGGTGGCTTTTTTAAAGCACAAAGAACTATTCCCGTTGTACTTGATATAGTTAAAAAAATGGAAAAACTTTGTCCAAATAGTTTCTACATAAACTTTACAAATCCTGCAGGTATTATAACTCAAGCTATTTCTGATAATAGTTTTATTAAAACCATAGGTTTATGTAACGTACCCTTTAATATGATTAAAAGTATTTCTGAAAAAATGAATTTGGAAAATCCTACCTTTGATTACATAGGGCTTAACCATTTAAGCTGGATAGTAGGTATAAAAGATAATAATGTAGATGTTTTTCAAAAAGCTATTGCTGAAGGAATAAATAGCGATACTATGAAAAATATAGGCAACTCCGATTTTTCAGCAGAACTTATTAGAGAAATAAAAGCGATACCTTCTCCATATTTAAACTATATTTATAACATAGATGAAAAGCTGAAAAAATGTTATGAAGAGGAGTTAAGTCGTGGTGAAAAATGTAAAATTATAGAAAAAGAACTACTTGAAAAATATAAAGATGAAAATCTTAATATAAAACCTCCAGAACTTGCTGAACGTGGAGGTGCTAACTACTCTTTAGTTGCTATATCTTTAATTGATGCTATCCATAACGACAAAAAAGAGATACATATTGTTAATTGTAAAAATAGTGGAACTGTAGATTTTTTAGATGATAAAGACGTTATAGAAACAAGTTGTATTATAGATTCAAGAGGTGCAACTCCTATTCCTTTACAAAATTTTAATAATGATAACAAATATGACCATATAGTTAATTTAATGAAAACTTTTAAAGAATATGAAAACCTTACAGTAAAAAGTGCTATTTTAAAAAATAAAGAGTTAGCTATACAGTCTTTATGTGTAAACCCTTTAGTTAAAGATAAAGACACTGCAATTAAGGTTTTTAACAAACTTGCTACTGCCCATAAAGAATTTTTACCTTATGACTTTTTATAAGAGGTTTCTATGAAAAAATATATTTTAAGTGTTGATGGTGGTAACAGTAAAACTGACTACTTATTAACTGATACAATGGGTAATTTTGTTTTTTTAGGTAGATATGGCACTTGTAGTCACGAACAGTTTAAAAATGGCTATGAAGGTATGTTTAAGGCTATGAAAGAACATTTATGTGACTTGTTTTGCAAAAATAATATTGATGTATCCGACATTTTACATTGTACCTTCGGTCTTGCAGGTTGTGATATGCCTTCACAACATAAAAAACTTTCTGAAAAAATAAAACTACTTGGTTTTAATGAGTTTTCTCTTTATAATGATGCTCTATTAGGTCTTTATGCTATAAGTGATGAAGGGGTTGGTGTCTGCTCCGTTTGTGGAACAGGTACTGTTACCTTAGGTATAAATGAAAAAAAAGAGATTTTACAAGTAGGTGGAATCGGTACTTTAACACAAGACTTTGCTGGTGGTGCTTTTTTATCTCGTGAAGTCATTGGCCGTTGCTATGAGTATTACTTTAGATGTGGTAAAGAAACAATTCTAACTTCTTATTTAGAAAAAATATTAAACATAAAAGATTTTAATAATTTTTATGAAATTTTAAGTGATAGTGATTTGCTTAAAGAAAAACAGTTGGAAATAATTCAAAGTTTAGATAAAGCAGTACTTGAAAATGATTTTGTTGCTGTTGATATTATGAAAAATATGGCTAAAAATTTAGGCTATGGTACATTAGGTTGCATAAAAAAACTTGGTTTTACTACTAAACTAGAGGTTGTACTTATCGGTAGTATATGGAAAAGGCTAAAAAATAATATTCTTTTTAATGATTATAAAGAAATTTTATTTTATAATGGATATGATGACATAAACTTTGTTATTTTAGATACACCTCCCGTTATAGGTGGTATATTTAATTCTATTAAAATTTTAAAATTACATTCTAACATAGATTATAAAAAAGAATTAAAGGATTTTTTAACCATTGATAAATATGATGAAATAATAAAAAATTTAAAGGAGTAAACTAATATGATTAATTTGAATAGTATAGAAACAGAAAACAGAAATCAAAACACTTTAAATATTGATTGCGTTTCAACGTATGATATGGTTAAACTTATGAATAATGAAGATAAGCTTGTAGCTTTAGCTGTAGAAAAAGAACTTGAACACATATCAAAGGCAATAGACTGTATCTACGAAAAAATGAAAGATGGTGGTCGCTTAGTATATTGTGGTGCAGGAACATCTGGTCGTATTGGCGTTCTTGATGCTGTTGAGTGTCCTCCTACTTTTGGTGTAGGCTATAACGATGTAGTTGCTATTATAGCAGGTGGTAATGATGCCTTTACAAAAGCAAAAGAAGGAGAGGAAGACAAAGAGGAGGGTGGCAAAATGGACCTTCTAAATATAAACTTTTCTAAAAACGATGTTTTAGTTGGTATTGCTGCTAGTGGTAGAACACCTTATGTTATTGGTGCTATGAAATATGCCCAAACTTTAGGTTCACCTATTATTTCTCTTAGTTGTTCAAAAAACTCTGAAATATCTAACTATGCTGATATAGTTATAGAACCTCTTGTTGGTGCTGAGGTTATAACGGGTTCAACAAGACTAAAAAGTGGTACTGCTCAAAAAATGGTATTAAATATGCTATCTACAGGTGTTATGATAAAACTTGGTAAAGTGTACGGAAATCTTATGGTAGATGTTAAAGCTACAAATGATAAGCTTGTAGAAAGAACTGTACATATTGTTACAACTGCTACAGGTGTTTCATCTGAAGAAGCTAAAGTGTATCTTGAAAAAACTGAAAATTCAGCTAAACACGCTATTCTTATGATTTTATGTAATATAGACTATAATACTTCATTAGATGTTATAAGTAAGGCTTCTGGGAAAATATCTCTTGCTATAGAATACTGTAAAAATAATTTATAAATTTTTTTACTATATATAACTTTTAATAGGGGTTAAAATATAAAAATTTTTTCATTTGACTTAAATCAAATTATATCTTATAATATTTTAAAAAGGGGATAAACAAATGGAAAAACATAAAATCTTTCAAATGAGTTTTGCTAGTATATATGATATGTATATACAAAAAGCTGAACGTAAAGAACGTACAAAAATCGAAGTTGATGAAATAATATGTTGGCTTACAGGTTACGATTTAGAAACTTTACATAGCCAAATAGATAAAAAAATAAACCTTGAAGATTTTTTAATTGAAGCACCTTCACCTAATCCTAAACGAGAGTTAATTAAAGGTGTTGTTTGTGGAATACGTGTAGAAAATATGGAAAACTCTTTAATGAAAGAAGTTCGTTTAATGGATAAGCTTATAGATGAACTTGCTAAAGGCAAAAAAATGGAAAAGATATTAAGAGCTTAAACCAAAGCTAATTTTAAAAGAAGCTGTAAAGAAATGGTGAAAAACCTTTGACTTTACAGCTTTTTTTTAAGAATTTGAAATGCCTAAAAATATAACACTTTCTTATTTTTTAAACATTATTTATCAATATCAAAATCTACACAAATAGGATATTCATTATTTTCATCGACTTGTAGTTTAGCATTTATTCCATAAATGCTTTTTAAGTTTTCCTCAGTAATAACATTAAGAGGTGCACCTTGAAATAGTATTTCACCATCTTTTATGCCTACTAAGTTATCAGCAAATTTATTTGCGTTATTTAATTCGTGTAAAACCATAACTATTGTACGGTTATGCTCTTTATTTAATTTTTTTAATAAAAGTAAAATTTCTAGTTGGTGTGCCATATCTAAGTATGTAGTAGGCTCATCAAGTACAATTATATCTGTATCTTGTGCTAAAGTTAAAGCTATCCATACACGTTGTCTTTGACCACCGGATAGACTATCTACAGGTCGTTCTGCAAAATCTAAAACGCCTGTTTCTTCCATAGCCCAGTTTACTATATCTAAATCCTCTTTTGTAAGTCTGCCCATAGCACTTTGATAGGGGAAACGTCCATAAGAAACAAGCTCGCGCACAAGTAGCCCACTTGGTACTATGGGGCTTTGAGGTAAAATAGACATTTGTTTTGCTATTTCCTTTGGAGCTTGGCTTTTTATTGTAGTTGAGTTTATTAAGATATCTCCTTTTTTTGCTTTCAATATTCGTGAAATTGATTTCAATAAAGTCGATTTTCCACAACCATTCGAACCAATAATCATTGTAATTTTACCCTTTGGTATTTCAAGGTTTAAGTTTTTTATTATATACTTATCATCATAAGCAACATCTAAGTCTTGAACTGTTATTGCACTCATAATACACCTACTCTTTCATTAATAAATACACAAAATACGGTACGCCTACAACAGATATAGTAATACCTACTGGTATTTCCACCGGTGAAAACAAATTTCGTGATAGTAAATCGGCGAAAACAATAATAATAGTACCAATGATTGCTGAAGTTGGAACTAGTTTTTTATGGGTAGGTCCAACAAGTTGTTTTGCTAGTTGGGGTGCAAGTAAGCCTAAAAAGGCAATGTTTCCTGCTACGCTTGTAGCAATACCACCTAGACAAACAGCAAGGACTGCTAAAACTTTTCGTTCTTTATCTACATTAACACCAAGTCCAATAGCTAGTTCATCTCCAAGGGTTAGTACATCTAAGACTTTCATCTTATATACTACAAAAAACATAATAACAATTACAAAAGGCAATATAAGATAAAAATATTCCCAAGTACTACCCCATAGACTACCATTTGTCCAAGTTAAAACTTGATTAAAGTCACCACGTGACATAGTTAAGCTATATAAAGATATAAAGGCGTTTGTACCTATATTAACACCTATACCAGTAAGGATAAGACGAGTAGGGTTAAGAACACCTTTTTTATTACTTAAAAAATATACAAGTGACCAGCTAAGAAATGCCCCAATTATGGATATAATAGGCATAAGGTACTGTGCAAAGCCACCTAAAGTATCATAGTAGCTAGTTGTACCATAAGATATCCATAAAACAACAAAGAGAGCTGAGCCTGAATTTATACCGATCATACCCGGTTCGGCTAAATCGTTTTTTGTTACTGTTTGTAAAAGACAACCTGCTGTAGATAGGCAAATACCTACAAGTATAGCAACTGAAATACGAGGTAAACGTAAAGACCATATTGTTATATTTTGGTTTTTTGTACCATTACCTATTAAAGTTTGAAATATTTCAGAAGGAGTCATTATATATGTACCCCAAGATAGAGATAGTACAAAAGCTACGATAAAAAGGAAACATAATAATATCATTACTTTTTTAAAATTTTTACTCATATTAGTTCTCCTTTCTTATCATATATAAAAACAAAGGTACACCAATAATTGAAGTAAAAAGACCTATAGGAGTTTCATAAGGTTGATTTATAAGTCTTGCAAAAACGTCTGCCCAAACCAAAAGGCTTGCACCTACTAAAAAAGATATAGGTATAATATATCTATAATCTTGTCCTAATATTTTTCTTACTATATATGGGACAATAAGACCAACAAAGGCAACGTTACCAGCTGTAGATACGCATATGGCACATATAGGTATAATCAAAAGCAGTGTTTTAAAACGTATTTTTACAGGATCTTCGCCAAGTCCTATACATATATCTTCACCTAAGTTTACAATATTAATCTTTGGTGCTAAAACAAAAGTATATATAGTACATACTATACCTATAGGCATTAAAATCTTTAAAGTTTCCCATGTTGTTGAACGAAAGCCACCAGATATCCAAAAGGCTAACTGTTGTGACTGACCGGATAAGAGTGCTGTTATTGTGGATAAAGATAAAAAGAGTGTACTTAAGGCAGTACCTGCAAGTAATAGTCTTGATATATTCATATTTCTTGCATTTTTCATACTAAAGGCTATAACTAAAGAACCACTTATAAAAGCACCAATTAAAGCTGAAATACTATTTGTAAGTCCTAATTGCCCAAAAAATGTAAGACTACTTGTAGATAAAGCAACTGCAAAGGTTGCCCCCTGTGAAATACCCATTAAAGTAGGTTCTGCTATAGGGTTACGAGTTACACCTTGCATCATCGCCCCACATATAGCAAGAAGTCCACCTACCATAAAAGTTGCTAAGGCACGTGGAAATCTCATATTTCTTACAAGTTGCATATCAATAGATGTTTCATCAAAGTTAAAGAAGCTATCAAAAACAGTATTAAGTGGTATTATCTTAGCACCAAAACTAACAGCAACTATCATACCGATAATTGCTGCTAGTGTACTTATAATAGCTATTGTTGTAAGTTTTTTATTCATATTATTTAGTTTCTTCTAGCCAAGGACCAATTTCATCAAGAAGTAGTTCGCTTCCGATAGGACTATAGCCTTGGTTAAAATATGGGCTTGCTGGCAAGTATACTACTTTACCATTTTTTACTGGTTCTAAGCTATTCCAAATAGGGTTAGCTTCAAGTAAAGCTTTATCTGTATCTGTTGCTAAACAAATCAAGTAATCAGAGTTAATTTCGGCTAAACCTTCTATTGTTACCACAGGTAAAGAAATATTTTCTTGCTCAGGCATACCTTCTGGTAATGCTAAGCCTAAATCATCATATAATAACGTACCTATACCTGCATCGGCGAATAAAAATAAACTTTCTCCACTAGCCAAAAAAGATAAGTAGCTTGTATCTTCACCATAAGTAGCTTTTATATCTTCCCCTATAGTAGTTGCTTTAGTATCATATTCATTAAGCCAAGTTGTTGCTTCTGCTTCTTTTTGGAAAGTTGAAGCTACATTCATAAAGTCATCTTTCCAATCAACACCTTCAAGTTGTATAAGCACTGTTGGTGCAATTTCTGAAAGTTGGTCATACATACCTTCTTGTACTGTAGAAATAACGATTAAATCTGGAGCAAGAGCCATAATAGCTTCTACGTCCATTTCTGCCACCATACTATATCCTAATATTGTAGCACCTTCTAAAGTGTCTTCTAAATATACAGGAAACTTTGTATAGTCATATGCATCGCTATTTGCCGTTCCTTTTATATCATAACCTAATAACTCTAACATATCACTTGAACCACTTAAGTCCACCATACTTTGAGGGTTAACTGGTATCTCTACCTCTCCTCTTATATCAGTTATTGTAACAGTATCTCCAACTGTTTCTTCAGTTTGAGCTGTATTTTCAGTTTCTGTATTTTCAGTTGTATCTTGTGTGTCCGTAGATGTACTTGTATCTACACTTGTATTTGAAGAACAACTTCCTAAAACAAAAGTTAATACTGCTATTGATGTTAATTTTAAAATATTTTTCATATTACCTCCTTTTTGTTATCGATAGATAACTTAACATTAAGTATAATATCATAAATGAAAATAATTGTCAATAAGAAAAAATAAGTTTTGGTTAACTTTTTAAAAGAATCTATTAATTAAAATTTTTACTCATAAAATAAACATTTTTTTAAAAAAATGTTTTATCTTGACAAAGAACTGTACAAGTGATATACTACAGTTGTATCAATAAAGTGGTACAGTTTGAAAGGAGGAAAAATGCATATTATAAATCAAAATAGCCCAATACCTATAAAAGACCAGTTATTTGAATATTTTGAAAGATTGATTTTAACAGGTGCTTTAAGAGAAAATGAACAATTACCTTCTGTAAGAAGTTTAGCAAAGGATTTGCTTATTACTCCGAATACTATTCACAAAGTGTATCAAGAACTAACGGAAGCAAATCTTGTTACAGCTATTCCACAAAAGGGAGTTTTTGTGGCAACTATAAAAAAAGAAAAGCTAGACAAATATATAGAAGAAGAAAAGAAGATTTTTTTAAGCTCATATAATAACTTAAAAAAATTAAATGTTACAAAAGAAGAAATAATACAACTACTTAACTAGGAGGATATTATGCTAAAAATCGAAAACTTAAGTAAGTCTTTTGGAGATAAAATAATATATAAAGATATAAATATTGAGTTTTTACAAGAAAGAATATATGCCGTTTTCGGTATAAATGGAGCAGGAAAATCTACGTTTTTACGTACTATAGCAGGCATATATAAACAAGATGAAGGAAAGATATTCTTTGAAGATAAAGATATATTTATAGATTTTTCTTATAGAAACGATATATTTTATATAGCTGATGAGGAAGTTTTTTTTCCTCGTAAAAACATAAAAGAATGTATTGATTTTTATAAATGTTTTTATAATAGTTTTTGTGAAGATACTTTTATAAATTTGCAAGATATATTTAAGCTAAGTTTGAAAGATTCAATTACAACCTTTTCAAAGGGTATGAAAAAACAAGCAATACTATTAATATTATTGCCTTTTTTACCAAAATGCATTATTTTAGATGAAACTTTTGACGGTGTTGACCCACTTATAAAAGTTAAACTAAAAAAATATCTTATTGATCTGGTAGAAGAAAAAAATATTTGTATAATTGTATCTTCACATAACATATCTGATGTGGAAAATTTTGCTGATGAATTTTATATTATGGATAGCAATAACTTAAATCAAGCTTTTACGGAAACAGAAGATAAATACAATAGAGTTGATATAATATTGAGTAATGATATAGATATAAATACTTTAAGTCTTGATATTCTCGAAAGTCGAAAGATAGGTAGAAGCTATAGTTTGTTACTTAAAAATTCTAAGGAACATATTATTAAAATATTTAACCAGTTTAATATAGTGGATTACGAAATAAGCCAAGTTTCAAAAGAAGAACAATTTTTACTTGAAGTGGAGGGGAGATAAATGAGCATTAACTTTGCATATTTGAAAAATGAAATTAATAATAAAAAGCTTATACCTTTGTTTTTTATAGGAATAATGGCGATATTATATATTTTCTTAATAGCTATAAATAATGGTAATTCAAGTAATACCACAGCTTTTTTCTATTTTGCAGGAATAACGGGTTTATATATTTTGCTTATGTTTTTTTGCACAATATACCAGTTAGATTTTTTTCACAGTAAGAAAAAAGTTGACGTGTATCATAGTTTGCCTGCAACCAGAAATAGCTTGTTTTTGACAAATCTTTTAGTTGTTCCAATATTAGTTATGCTACCTTTTTTCTTGGTATTTATAACATCAACAATATTATATTTTGGGTTTGGTTCAACTTATACAATTACTTTTTCTTTAAAGCTACTTGTTATATCAATATTTTCTTATAGTATACTTACATTTTTTTCTACTTTAACTTCTAATAAAATAACTTATGGTATAGTAACTTTAGTTATGTTCGTAGCACCTTGGATAATTATATTTATAACAAATTTATTTTTTACTTATGTAATTAATTCAGGTATTAGTATTGATAATACTTGGCAAACAATTTTTAATTTTTTAACTTTAAGTGATGTAAATAATTTTTATGCTATAAGTTTCTTATTTATAGGTTTACAACTGGCACTTAGTTGTCTATTTTATTACTTAGGATTTTATAATTATAAAAAATTTAAAAGTGAAGATGTAAAAAATCCTATTACTTCAAAAATCCTTGAACAAATATTTATAATGACAACTGCATTTATTATAAGCATGGCTTTTATACTTATTTTAACAACAAAATTTGTAGAGTTCAATGTATTAACTGTTATTATTCTACTTTTATTACAATTATTTTTCTATTGCCTTGTATCAAAACTTGCAAAAGTAAAAATAAAATCAAAAAACCTTATTGTTTTTATAAGCATAGGACTAGTATATAGCTTAATATCCTTTTTTGATGTATTTCAAATTGGCAATTACATACCTAAAAAAGAGGATATAGTATCAATAGAAATAGACTCAAACTTAATATCTAACGAGCTTTATAATGAGGTAAAAGAATTTCAAAGCAGCATGTATGAAGATGACTATAGTGATGTAGGTAGTGAGAGTGGATACGGTAAATCTATTACTATTAAATACTATTTGTCAAATGATACGTCAATTAGACGTGACTACAACCCTAATGGTTTAGAGTACTACAATGACATTAAAAAAATCGTAGAAAATGAAGAAAATAAAAAAAATACAATAGATATTTTAGAAGAAATATTAATCGTTGACGAGGAAAATGAAACTTATGACATAAATATAATGTACGGAATATTTAATACTTATAGTGGTACATTCATAGATAAAATCTATGGGCAATTTACCTTTAATGATGACAATAATAGCATAAAAGCTAGTATAGATTTAAAAAATAGGCTAATAACAGCACTTATAGAAGAAATAAAAGAAGATGATAGCTTTAATACTTTTGATGAAAGAAAAATTCCAGTTGCTTCGGTTAGCTTCGATATTTATTCACCATACACTAAAACAGTTGATAATATTTATATTAGTAGTGACTACGAAAAAACTCTTGCAGTAATAAGCGATGAATTAGGTATTGATGATATGTATAAAGATAAAACTCTTGTTGCTATAGCAAACCCACAAACTAGAGGAAGTCAACTTGTTGCTATAGAAAAAGGCTATAGCTTTATGTTAAGTCCAATTAATAATTACATTGAAATGTTTGATAATTTTTATAGCACTTCAGGGGAATATATTTCTTTTTATGGGAATAATGGTGAGGTTCTTACTTCCTCTGAAGGATATAAAATTTTTATGGATAGCTTATATGCTCAATATGATGTAAAAGACATAATAGATTACAATAGTAATAAAAGTGAATTTTTAGATTATATTAACAATCAATTAGTATATATTAATGCATCAGATGTAATACCTGTACTTGATAAGGATAAAACTCTTGTAGATGTATATATATTATATCAATCATATGGGTATAATGAGTATAAATATTTAGGTTCTTATTATGAGTAAATCATAAATTAACTGCCAGATGAATGGCTAAAAAATCAACTTCTTGTGTACTTAATGTATGGTAGAAGTTGATTTTTTTTACTTTATTAAATGTTATTAAAATAATAAGCTATTATTTCTTGTGCGTTTTCTACAGCAGACATATAGGCATTAACGAATATTTTTTCCAAAGAAACATCTTTTCCAAACCATTTTGGCTTTTCAAATTCGGCTATTGTGTTATTATCTTTAAATTCAACTTCTACTATATATATCCCTTTAAAATCACCTAGAAATTCATCTATTTCTGCTATATAACCGTTGCCTAAGTCAAAAATGTATCTATTTTTTATAATAGGTTTACTATTTAATGTTTTTACAAGGTTTAAAAGGTTTGTGTATTCTTCTTTGTTTATTAAAGTTTCAAGCTCTTTATTGACCTTTGCTTCTATTATATCACTACTATTTTTTGTTTTAATCGTTAAAATATAAGTTTCATTACTTTTTCTAATTCTTATAGTTGGTTTTTTTGAAATATAATATTGTTCAATTTCTTGTTTTTCTAAATTTTCTAATGAAAAGGGTAAAGATTTTACATTAATCAAGTATTTTTTTTCAATTTCCAAGTTTTTTTCATATGACATAATATTTGATTTTTCTCCCTCATTTTTCTTTTATAGATAATTTTTATTGTCGAATTATAAATTTTATTGCTAAAATAGGCGTTTTGCCTGTATTTTAGCTTTTTTTGTCGTAAATAATTTGTTGCTTTTTTTGTTATTGCCACCTATAATCAAATTGTAAGGCGAATTAAATAAATTTGCATAGGAAAAATTAAAAACTTAAAACAATATTAAGTATAACATATTTTTATATAATATTCATTAGGTTTATAGTATGAAACATTGCAAAACATAAAATTTTATTATAAGGGAGAGATACTATGACAACAGTAATGTTAGTTGACGACAATGAGGAGTTAGTAGAAACAATAGTAAGTTTTTTTGGAAAGTTCGATGATTTAAAGGTAGTGGGGACTGCTTCTAACGGTATTGACGCTTTAGAGCAACTACCAAAAATTAAGCCAGACATTATAATTTTAGATTCAATAATGCCGCAATTAGATGGTTTTGGTTTTTTAGAGATGTTAAATAAAAATGTTGTGGACAAACCAAAAACTATTATGGTTACTGCTAACACTTCTGAGGAAAGTATCTCTACAGCAATGGAACTTGGAGTACAATGTTTTATGGCAAAACCTTTTAATCTGGATAGTTTAGCACAAAGAGTGCGTACGATTTCACAACCGATTAAGCCGGGAAAAATCGATATCCTTGAAGAACAAAAAGGTGCTTTTGATTTAGAAGAAAAAATAACTAATATTTTAAAAGATATAGGCGTACCAGCACATATAAGAGGTTATTCTTTTATGCGTGAGTCAATCATCTTAGCAGTGCATAATGCAGATGTGTTAAACTATATAACAAAAGGCTTATATCCTGAAATAGCTATAAAAAATAGTACTACACCTTCTCGTGTGGAAAGAGCAATAAGACATGCTATTGAAGTTGCGTGGTCACGTGGTAGCTATGAACAAAAAGAAAAACTTTTTGGATATACTATAGATGCAAATAGAGGTAAACCTACTAATAGTGAGTTTATTGCTCTTATAGCTGATAAACTTCGTTTAGAAATGCGTAAATACAACTAGTTTTTGTATTATGTATTTTTAATATATTTCTACTCCCCCCTTTATATTAAGGTAAAACTTAATCTTTTAAGGCAAAGTTGCCGAAGACTGAAAAATACATACAAAATGTATCTTTCAGTCTTTTTTGAGGGTGCTGATAAAGGATAGAAAAAAATATTACTGCACAAAAATTACGCTCGACTTGATGATTTGCTTTGCAAATCATCTTGCATGTCGCATAAAATTAGCACTCGTTCCTTCGAAGG
>JBKECM010000203.1:0-4026 GCA_047974615.1 Lachnospirales bacterium | reverse complement strand
AGAAGGCGAAAGAGAAGTTGTACAAGCTTTGAAATCTGTAAATATTAATATAGAAGATGGTCAGTTTGTTGCAATACTTGGACATAACGGGAGTGGAAAGTCTACTTTTGCTAAGTGCTTAAATGGATTACTACCTGTTAAAGATGGTATTTTATATGTTAATGGTCTTGATATAAAAAAAGAAGAAAATCTTTGGGATATCCGTCAAAAGGTAGGTATGGTTTTTCAAAACCCTGACAACCAAATTGTAGCTACTATTGTAGAAGATGACGTTGCTTTTGGTTGCGAAAACTTAGGTATTGAGCCTTCGGAAATAGAAAAAAGAGTAGAGGCTTCTTTGCAATGGGTTGATATGGTAGAGCATAAAAATAAAGCTCCTAATCTTTTATCTGGTGGACAAAAACAAAGAGTTGCTATAGCTGGTATTTTAGCTATGAAGCCAAAATGTATAATTTTTGACGAATCTACTGCTATGCTTGACCCTAAAGGCCGTAAAGATATTATGAATGCTATATTAAAGCTTAACAAAGAGGAGAAAATTACTGTTATCCTTATAACCCATTATATGGAGGAAGTAATAAAAGCTGATAAAGTGTATGTTATGGATAATGGTAATGTAGCCTTAGAAGGTACACCTGTCGATATATTTTCACAATACCAACGTATACTTGAACTTGGTTTAGAAGTTCCTATTATAGCTAAAGTGGCACATAAGTTGCGAGAAAAAAACATTGAAGTTCCTTTTGATGTTTTAGAAATAGATGAAATGGTGAATTATTTATGTCAATACAAATAAAAAACTTACAACATATTTATAACGAAGGGACACCTTTTGAAAGTGTTGCTTTAAAAAATATAAATTTAGAAATTAAAGAAAATGAGTGCATTGCTATTATTGGTTCTACGGGTTCTGGTAAATCAACTTTTATACAACATTTGAATGGTTTGTTAAAAGGGACTAATAAAGATTGTGACATTATAGTATATGGTACATCTATCTATAAAGATAAGTTATCTTTAAGAGAAATACGCCGTAAAGTAGGCTTAGTTTTTCAATATCCGGAGCATCAACTTTTTGAAACTACTGTTTTTAATGATGTTGCTTTTGGACCAAAAAATATAGGCTTAAGCGATGAAGATATAGAAGAAAATGTTTTAAATGCTTTAAAAATCGTTAATCTACCGGAAGAATTTTATCAAAAGTCACCCTTTGAGCTATCTGGTGGGCAAAAAAGAAAAGTTGCTATAGCTGGCGTGCTTGCTATGAAACCTCAAGTTTTAATACTTGATGAGCCTGTAGCTGGTCTTGACCCTAAATCTAAAAGAGAACTTTTTTCTACTATAAAAGAAATGAAAAAAACTCTTAATATTACTATAATACTTGTTTCTCATAGTATGGACGACGTTTCTGAGTTTGCTGATAAAATACTTGTACTTGATAAAGGCGAGATTGTTATGTTTGATGAAACAAAAAAAGTTTTTAGTCAAGGTGACAAACTTAAAGAAATAGGTCTTGATATACCAGAAACTACTAAACTTTTATGCGTACTTAAAGAAAAAGGTTTTGATTTGGACGAAGAAATATTTGATATAGATTTAACTGTAGAAGAAATATACAATAAAGTAATAAAGGAGAAATAGATGAGTGCAAATATAAGTATTGGACAATATTATCCTGTAAATTCTATTATTCATAAACTTGACCCTAGAGTTAAGATTTTAACTACTATGTTTTATCTTATATTACTTTTTAATGTAACTAACTTTTTATCCTATGGTGTTGTTATTTTATTTACTCTTTTTGTTGTAAAATTAAGTAATGTTCCTATAATGAAAATTTTAAAAGGGTTAAAGTCTATTTTCTTTATTTTGATATTTACATCTTTGTTAAATATATTTTTTGCTCAAGGTGAAACTGTTTTACTGGAGTTTGGAAGATTTTCTATTACCTTAGAAGGTGTTGTTTTAGCCATTAAAACCTCTATAAGACTTATTTTGCTTATATCATTTTCTTCCATATTAACTTTAACTACAAATCCTATTGAGCTTACTAATGCTTTAGAATATTTACTTGCACCTCTTAAAAAAATTAAGGTGCCTGCTCATGAAATCGCTATGATGATGACTATTGCACTACGTTTTATACCTACCTTGATGGAAGAACTTGACCGTATAATGAAGGCTCAAATGGCTCGTGGTTCAGAATTTGATACAGGTAATTTAACACAAAAGGCAAAAAGTTTAGTGCCTGTTTTAGTACCACTTTTTGTATCTAGTTTTAGACGTGCTGATGAACTTGCTATGGCTATGGAGGCTAGATGCTATCGTGGTGATATAAACCGAACTAAAATGAAAAAGCTGAAATATGGTAAAATTGATAACTATGTTATTGTTGTATGTGTGTTACTTAGTATTACAGTTTATTTTGTAAATAAAATTAATTTTTGGTAAAAGATATGAAAATAGCATTAATATTAAGCTATGAAGGTACAAACTATAATGGGTTTCAAAGACAGAGGGAAAAACAAAGTGATAAAGTTGCTATACAAAACGTACTTGAAGATATTTTAAGCGACTTATATAAGTTATCCGTTGAAACTATAGGTGCATCAAGGACAGATGCAGGTGTACATGCACTATGTCAAGTTGTAACTTATGAACAAGAGAACCTATTACCTGTAGATAAAATAGCTATTATTTTAAATAAAAAACTACCTTTAGATATACGTGTAGTGAAAAGTTTTGAAGTGTCTTTGGATTTTCACCCAAGGTACTCAAAATCTTGTAAGACATATGAATATAAAATTTTTTATGGTGAAGCATTAAATCCATTATACAGAAATTTTGTGCTACATAAGAAGGGTATATATAACATTAAACTATTGCAGTTAGGTTGTGAAAGATTAATAGGTACTCACGATTTTAAAGGGTTTTCCAATAAAAGTGATATAAATAGCACTATAAGAACTATATTTTATGCTGGCTTTTATGAGAAAGATGGATATTTAACTTTTACAATTACAGGTGACGGATTTTTATATAATATGGTTCGTATTATTGTAAGTACTTTACTTGATATCGGTGAAGGGAAAAAAAATATTAAAGTTTTAGATGAAATATTTTTAACAAAAAATAGAAATTTAGGTAGTGCTACAGCGAAGGCATTTCCTTTAATTCTCAAGGAAATAAAATACAATGATGATTTGTATAAGGTAACGCCTGAAAATATATCATTTTCTTTGTAATAATATAGAATAAAGAAATACGAGCAAATATGCTTGGTATATTTGGGTTTTATAATAAATAAACTAGGAGTAATCTTTGATATTATAATAAGATTTTTTTTAGTTTTTTCATTATTAGTGAAAAGTTAGAATTTTTTAAAAAATGGCTTTAAATATGGATTTGTTGTGTATGTGAGATACACAAAAAGACATATTTTTAGGCAATGACACAGAAAAAAATAATGTTTGTAACGTTGCCATATGCAACTTTTTTTAATACAATGCGTATAAATAAATAAGAGTTAGTTAAAATTAAGTATAATTAATTCTGTAATAGCAATATTGCATTTTACAATAATATATTTTATGTGTGCACAAAGATATATTAAATCTTTTAATATAAGTATAAAAAAATAAGTATTTGATTAAAATAATAATAAAAATATTGTCTAATATTTATCAAAGTCTTACCTTAGTTTTGTATGAATAAATTATTTGTACAAAAGTAACATAATTGTGATTATATTTTTGGAATATTTTAAGAGGTGTAGAATTATTATTAAGTTTTTTATGTATTATTACTACAAAGTTTTTAAAAAATCGATTTTTGACATTGATTTTTTAAAAACAAAGTGTTATAATCACTTTTGTTAAAAGGTTATGTAAATTTTTTAACATTCATTTTGAAAATTGTTAAATGTATAATTTAAAACTTATAAAGTTTTAGGAGGAAAAATTTATTATGAAAAAATTATTATCTATGGCTATGGTTATGACTTTAGCATTATCTATCGTTTCATGT
>JBKECM010000137.1:0-3630 GCA_047974615.1 Lachnospirales bacterium | reverse complement strand
TCTAAATAAAACACTTAACATAATAAAAATCATAAAACTTCTTAACGATAAAATAAATGAGTACATAACTCAAATATTTTATCGCCAAAAATGGCAGAAAGGAGTTTTTATGATAGAAGATTATTATAAAGACAAACGCAAGTTAAAGTTATTTAGGGAGTGTCTATTCGGTGAATATCTTGATGACTTTACAAATTACTTCATTGAGCATGACTATAGTGTTCATACTGTTCGATCTTACTTAAGAACAGCCTTAAGTTTTTCAAGGTTTCTTATGTGGGAGGGGTTGACTGATGTACACCTAGTAAATCAGCAATTATCTAGCAAATTTTTAAACGAACACCTACCTTATAACTTTTCTGAAAAAATGAACTGTGGTATTTTTTCAGAAGCTACAGCAGGTATTAGTCATTTAATGAGCTTTTTAGAAACACAAGGCATTATAGAACCAAATGTTGTATTGGAGCAAAAAACTGAAATGTCAGAAATGTTGCGTAAATACGATATTTATTTAGATACCATATTCGGTCTTTCGGACAAAACACGTAAAGTGCATCGTATAAGAGCTACTGTATTTATGAAATGGGTTAAAGAAAACACTGGTGAACTTAAACTTGAAAATCTAACAAATGAAAATATTTTAGATTTTCAAAAAGAAATTCAAGATAATAAATTTTCTATTGCTCATAAAAGAACAATTACAATGTGTCTTCGAGGGTTTTTAAGGTTTTTACGTTGGGAACGTATTTTAGAAAAAGATTTAACCCCTGCAGTATATTGCTTAATAGAGTGGGATTTAGCTAGTATTCCAAAATATATGCCTTATGATGATGTGTTATTGTTGCTTCAAGCTCCAGATAGAAACACATCGGTAGGTAAACGTGACGTTGTAATCTTAATGTTACTGGCTTATTTAGGTTTACGAGCTTCGGAAATTATTAATTTAAATATTTCTGATATAGATTTTCACAACGGAACAATTCGAATAAGCAAAACAAAGACAAATTCAGAACGTTTGATGCCATTAACGATTGAACTTGCTGAAATGCTTATCGATTACATAAAATGTGGAATACACAATCCAAAATATGATGCTCTATTTTTAAGAACTTATGCTCCACATACACCGATTGAAGCATCGTCTGCTGTTGGTAGAGTAGTTTCTAAATATATAAACGAATTGGGACTTAAAACTCCAACTCTTGGTTCTCATCAAATACGACATAGTCTAGCAACGCACCTTATTAATAATGGCTCTACAATGAAAGATGTTGCCGACATGTTAGGTCATAAAAGCATTGAAAGCACTGGTATATATGCAAAAGTTCAAGTTGAACGTTTGAAAGAAGTTCCGTTAGCATTTCCAGGAGGTGTTTTATAAATGAAAAAAGCCCCTGACTTTGCAAGTATATATGCTCAACAGTTCATTGAATATATAGAGTTTATGAAAAATATTGAACGAAATTTTAGAGTCGAAACAACTATTCTAAAGGCTTTTGATAGATTTTTATTATCAGAAAAAGCAAATGCTATAACCGAAAAGCTTGTACTAGATTTTACATATTCAAAACCAAATTTAACAAGTGAACAGTATAATAAAAGACACAGAATTACTCGTAGCTTTACTCAATACTTAAATTTAAAAATAAATGGTGATGAGGTAAGACCTTTGTTAAAATCAAAAAACTCTCCGAGAATTACTCCTTATGTATATACTGATGATGAACTAATTTTGCTGTTAGAAACAGCAAAAAAACTAAACGACGATCCGTTATTAAGACCTCACACATTTTATACTATGTTTGGATTATTAGCGTCAACTGGTCTTAGAGTTAGTGAAGCTATCAACCTTGATGTTAGCGATGTAGATTTAGTAAATGGCATATTAAAAATTCGCAATACTAAGTTTAAAAAATCTCGACTAGTTCCTGTACATCAAACAACATTAAATGTTTTAATAGAATACGATCTACTAAGAAAACAACTTATGCCAGATCAAAAAGATAATGCTTTCTTTCCAAGTAGACATAAAAGTCGCATTTCATATGGTACTGTTAACTCAGCATTTTTAGAAGTTGTTAGAACTGCAGATATTAGGAACTTAGAAGGTAAAGGTTCAAGGTTACATGATTTACGTCATACATTTGCAATACGTAGAGTTAGTCTTTGGTACGATATGGGGCTTGATATTCATCAAATGCTACCCTTACTATCAACATACTTAGGTCACGCACATTTTGAAGATACAACATATTATCTTGAAGCAGGTGCAGAGTTATTGGCAAAAGGTGCATCACGTTTTACTAAGGATGGTGATAACATTGGCTAATGAAAAATACTCATTAGGTGCGTTAGTTCAATCATTCTTTAATGAAAGGCTAATTAAACAAATGAACGCTAGTGAAAATACAATATCAAGTTATCGTGATAACCTTAGGTTGTTTTTGATATTTTTAGCTGATAGTAAAAAATGCAATATTTCAAAATTAACAATACAAGATTTTAATGCTGATGAAATACTGAAGTTTTTAAACTACTGCGAAAATCAGCGTAATTGTTCGGTACGCACTAGAAACCAGCGATTAGCTTCACTTAAATCTTTCTTTAAATATGCTGTATATATTGATCCAACTTTATTTTTACAAAATGAAAGAATTATGCAATTACCAAACAAAAAATATGAACATAAAGTATTAGGTTTTCTTACTAAAAGCGAAATTAATTCAATTTTAGATGCTCCCGACAGAAATACAATTAAAGGTCGTAGACATTATGCTATTCTTCTGTTTATGTACAATACTGGTGCAAGAGTTACAGAAGTAACCCTTGTAAAAGTATCGGATATAAAAATTTCAAAGGGTACATCGCAAGTTTTAATCAACGGTAAAGGCTCTAAACAACGTATTGTTCCTATTTGGGATGATACTGCGAAAGTTCTAGTTGATTTAATAACCGAACAAAATGATACATTTAATCCTAATGCTAGTGTGTTTAAAAATCAAACTGGACAAACCATCACTCGAAATGGTATACGTTATATTGTTGAACATTATGTTGCGTTAGCCTTAGATGGAACTAAGAATACAAATGCTTCAATTACACCACATACATTTAGACATACGACAGCTATGCATTTATTACAATCTGGTGTTGATCTGAACTTAATACGAATGTGGCTAGGTCATGTAAAGCTAGATACCACTCATCAATATTTAGACTCCGATGTAGAAATGAAAAGAGAAGCTCTTTTGAAAGGTGGTATTCTCCCTGCAAATACTCCAACAAAATGGAAACCAACAGCTGAAATATTAGATTTTTTAAATACTTTAGGTAAATAGTAATTTTATTATGTACAGTTTATTTTATAGAATAAAGCCTTATTACTAGGTTTTATAAAATAACTGTACATAATGTTTTTCTGCACATAAATTCTAAATTCTAGTGTACCTTTATAGAACACAGAATGTAGATTTAAGCCCTTATATCTAGTTTCTGAATAATGTCGATTAGCTTCAGCATCTGGGTTTCTGTAGTTTGAATACCATTCTTTTTTTATATCTTCAAGTGTTAATCTACGACTACCATTCATCTTTTTAACAAAGTCATCATCAACTTTGCTACAAAATCTAT
>JBKECM010000112.1:0-19312 GCA_047974615.1 Lachnospirales bacterium | reverse complement strand
AATCATTTTCATTTATAAAAATTAAAAACCACTAAGCATTTTTATAATCTTTACAAAAAGCTATCGCTTCTTCCTCATTTTCAAATACATCAACCCAAATATCACACTTTTCTGTTTCTTTGCAATAGCTTTCTTCACCGTCTAAAGCTTGTCTTACTTTTGAAACTATTTTACCGTTGTTAAAAATTCTTGCTTCTACTACCCATTTCATAGTCTTATTCCTTATTTTCTTCATCTGAAAAATCAATTTCACCAGTTAACTTTTTTAAGTCTAACACCATTCGTTGTAAATCATTTTCACCCTCTGATGTTAAATGCCCTTTATATTTAAGATGTTGATATAAATTAATTGAATAATTTAAACTTTCAACAAAATTGTCATAGTATTTTACTTTTTCTTTATCTGTCATTTCTTCCACTCTCGCTTTCTTGTTTTGTTCAATTTTTTAGCTATAACAAACTCTAGCTAACTTCACACAACCTTTAGAGTACATTTTTATTGAACTTTTCGATTAAAAAAATATAACGATATTTCTTCTGTTGTTAATTTTAAAACTTCACAAGCTGTACTTATTTCATCTTGTTTAAACACAACTTTATTATTTAATTTCAGCGACAAACTGCGTTTAGATAAGCCCATTAAATCTGCAAAGTTTCCTTGATTTCCACAAATTTCAACAATGCGACCTTGCAATTTTGAATAGTTATACCCCATTTAATCCACCTCTCTTCTTATATTTTTAGTTCATTTATTCTGAACTCATTTTAATAATACCACTTTATTTTTTAAATGTCAACCCAAAAGTTCATTGTTTTGAAACTTTTTATATTTTACTATTGAACTTTTATTCAACGTATGTTATAGTATTGTTAGTAACAAATTAGAAAGCAGGGTGATATTATCAAGCAATTTACTACATCAGACAGATTAAAACAAATTATGATGGAAAGGAATTTAAAGCAAGTTGATATTTTAAATTTATGTGAGCCGTATTGTGAAAAATATAAAGTACGACTAGCAAAAAATGATTTAAGCCAATACATAAATGGTAAGTCTGAACCAAAACAAGATAAATTAACTATATTAGGGTTAGCTTTAAATGTAAACGAAGTTTGGCTTATGGGGTATGATATACCACGTGAAGTAAAAGCTTTGGAAACAGAAAATCCAAGCTATAAAAGTAACAATCAAAACATAAGTAAAGAAACACTAAAATTTGTACATAAATATCAAATGCTTGATGATATTGACAAAGTTAAAATTAATGAAAGGGTTGATATGCTATTAGAAGATGAAAAATATGATGTTAAAAAAGAATACAAAAATGCGTAAATAATATTATTTATGTAGATTTTGGTTAATTTTGTTCAAGGCTTGTTCAAGGTCTTGTTCAATGTGAAAGCTAGACTACAAGCCGTTGTTCAAGTGTTCCACTTAAAAATGAGTTATTTATAATTAATAGTAAAAAAGTAATAAAATTATATAGTGTAAAAAATAAATATATATAGTAATAGAGATTTACCTTGAACACCTCGAACACTTTTATTAAAAATGTAGTATTTATAAGGGTTTGAGGGTGTTCCACGTGTTCGAGGTTGAAAGAGGTGATACAGTGAAAAAACTGTTAAAGTATTCGTTTTTTATAGTTTGGACTATTTATTTTTTAAGTGGTATCTTAAAAAATTATAAAAATTACAACTTTTTGGGGTGGATTATTGTAATTATAACGTCTTCTATTCCCTACATTGTTTTATTAATATGGTCAATATCTAAACAAAAAACAAACATTATCAGAAATAATGCAAATTTAGAATCAACTATAAAAAATATAGAAAAACCGATAAATGAGCCAATTCCAACAACTATAAAGTCCGAATCAAAATTGATAATAAGTGACGATTATGCATTAAGAAAGCAACAAACAGTTGAGAAACCGACTGGTTACATAGAAGTTGATAACGTATTATATAAATCAGACGGTACAAATATTGATGATGACGAAGTCCCTTATTTAATACGTCAAGGTTTAATCAACGCGTTAGAGAAAGAAAAAACTTCAAATAATCCTAAATTTCATAGAAGTAAACAAGATGATGAACTATCTTTTAAATTTAGTTATGAATCCAAACATGTAGAAAAAGTTAATGAATTTGAAAGTGCTGTTTCAGAATTAAATAAGATAATTCAAAATACAAGAAATCCTAAGTTAATTATGGAAACTTGTGACCAATTAATAACTTTATTTGAACACGCAAAAAAATATTGTTATAAAACAAAAGGTGGAATGATTTATTTTCAAGATATGTGGGAATATAATCACAATTCGCAAAATGAATGCTTTTCTTACATTGATAGATTTGTAGAACTTAAGGAAGATGCTATTGAAAAATTAAAAGACTTTGAAGAAAAATATGGTGCTTATCCAATATTTAGTGACAATAGATGTTATGACTGTATTGATATTTTAACGACATCAACGAACATAAGTACAATACTAGGCAGATATACTTTTTTAAAAGAAGTTCTGTATGAATATAATCCCATTTTTGATGTTATTTTATTAGATGCCGTTAATCGTAGTTATAATGAAACTTTAATTAAAGCTAATGATTTGAAAACTGAAAAAGGTCGTCAAAATAGATTAGCTAAATTTTATGCTACTATTAAAGAATATGAAGTAAATTTACCTATTAACGTGCTTGAAGAATACAAGCAATATTTTTAAACAAATAAAAAAAGACCCTCAACTGTTGGTCGCAGTCAAAGGTCAATCTTAGATACTATTCGGAATTAACAACCGATATAATACACTCTTTATACAAGATAATTATATCATTTTTTCGTTAATTCTGCAATGGGTTTATTTACTATACTCTTTTTACAGAATTGGAAGGTGATAAAAATGAAAAATCCTAACGGATATGGAACCGTTACTAAACTGTCCGGTAATAGACGAAACCCCTTTGTGGCTAGAAAAACAAATGGGTGGAACGATAAAGGACACCCAATATATTTAGTAATTGGTTACTTCCCAACAAGAGAAGCAGGAATGATAGCCTTAGCAGAGTATAACAAATCCCCTTGGGATATAGATGCCGAAAAAATAACCTTATCTAAATTATTCGACGAATGGTCCAAAAAAAAATTAATTAAACTGGGTAAATCAACACAAGGTTCTTTAAATTCAGCATTTAAACATACAAAGCCAATATGGGATATGAAATATAAAGATATCAAATCTTTCCATATGCAAGACATAATAGATAACTGTGGTAAATCATACGCAACCCAAAGCCATATAAAAAACTTATTTGGCCAATTAGATAACTTCGCCCTAGAAATTGATGTCATAAATAAAAGTTACGCTCAACTAATAACTGCAGTCTCCATACCAGAAACAACAACACAACCCTTCACAGAAGATGAAATAACTTCACTTTGGGAACGCCAAGAAGAACTCTGGGTCGATTCAATCCTTGTATTTTTGTATACTGGTTTTAGAATAAGCGAGTTATTAGATTTAAAACTTGATAGCGTTGATTTAGATGCAATGACATTAACAGGTGGAACAAAAACAAAGTCAGGCAAAAATAGAGTTATCCCAATCCACTCAAAAATCCAACATCTAATCATTAATCGCACTAACAACACCAACAACTATTTATTTGGACTTAATAGCGAAAAAATAAGTTCAATTACATACTATAGCTACTGGAATAAAATCATAAACAACCATACCCCCCACGAATGTAGACATACCTTTAGAAGTAAATTAGACAGTGCTAACGCAAATAAGAAGTGTATTGATATGTTAATGGGTCATAAGTCAAAAGACGTGGGAGAACGTGTCTACACGCATAAAACGATAGACGAATTAAGAGAAGCAATTGAATTAATTAAATAAAAAAATAGGGTTCTGAATTTAAGTTCAAAACCCTATTTTTTAAATTGAACTAGTAACACGTTAGTAACAACTAGTATATAAAACCTTATAAATAAAGGCTTTCTTATTAAAGTTTACATATTATACCATAAATTTATGAAAAATCAAATAGTTGAAAAACTTAATAGATATTTGGCAACGTTGCAAAATTCAAAAAATGGTATGAACCTCCAATAAAGTAAGCCATGCCATTTTTTGTTTATATTAATTATTTTCTAAAATATCACCTTTATATTTGTTTATTAAAACTATTATCTTTTTATATAAGTAAATTAAAAACTTAAAGATACCAATATATATTAAACCTATTACAACACCTAAGCCTAAACCATATATGGTTCTCCATATAGATATATATATAGGTGTTCTTATATGTGAAAAAGTATTAGTTATAGACGATAAACCTACAGCTGCAACAATAGCAAATAAGATTATATAGCTATATTTTATATATATACCATTTTCACTTTTATCTTGATAGAATATTTTGTTACCTGCAAAATAGGTTGCAAAAGTCATTAAAGGAAATGCGATTAAAAATTCTTTTGTTCTCGGTCTTGCAAGGAAGTTATTTTCTAGGAAGTTTCTCATCATAAGTTCTATATCAAGTGGCTCAATATTTGATGTGTTACTACCTCTAGCTATATATAGTAAACCAGCAATACCAACAACACCTAAAACTATAAGATATTTAACTTTAATATTAGCATTTAAAAAATCTTTTGTTGTAGTTTTAAGCTCCACAAAAAAGTTATTTCCTTTTTCTGCATATACTTCCTTTGCATAAAATACAAGAGTAAAAAAGGCAACGATTAAAATAGGTAAAATCAAGCTTATTTTAACACCTCTAAAGTATTCAAACTCAAGGAAATACTCAACACTTGACATAAGTGAACCTATATACAATCCCCCAACTAGAGCAATTAAACCAGAAATCACTGTAAATATAACTGCTTTTAAAAGGTTACTATTTTGAGTTTTAATTAAACATTCTTTTATAAAAACAGTAGTTGCTAAAGTTGAAAAGGTAATAGCAGCTCCAAGTCCTGAAAGGGACGTGCTCATATTAGGTGCAATATAATATGCTAAAACTACTAAAATTGATCCAAGACCAAGTAAGACTAAATTATATTTTAACTTAATAGTTAAAAGCAAATAGTTTAATAAAACAATTAAAAACCCAATTATTTCTATAGAAAGTAAGATTTTCATAGTAGTACTAACAGAAAAATCTGCAAAAGTTGTAGCTTCACCGTATGTATATCCATGTTTTGCTATACGTTCTTCTAAAGTGTTAAACATATCTTTATATTCTAATGGATCAGTTACTATTCTAATGTTGTCAGAACTAAAAGGTCTTAAATATACAGTTTTTATATTTCTTTCTGTTATAGCTCTATAATATGAATTTGTAATTTCTTCTACTCCTTCATATTTATCAAGGTACTTATATCTGTTACTAATAAAAGACCATGTATTAAATACTCTTATTATTCTTGTATCATCAATTAGTGGTAAAAGCTTATCATAACCTGTAAGCTCATAATGGTCACGTTGTTCCGATGTTTCAACCATAGCAAAAGTTAAGCCATTATCCATAATGTAGTCTGCTACGTCTTCTATACAGTCATCGGTTTCTGAATATCCGATTAAGTCTTCACCATAAGGGAAAAACATTCTACTATCAATGCCATATTTTGCAACTTCACTTAAGTATAAATCCCAACTGTCCTTTGCTTTTAAAGCATAGTTAACAGGTCTAAGTAAAACATTTAAGTTAATACTACGTATAACTTCGATTTTATCCTCATCATATCCTACAGGTAAGTTTAAGGCTTCTGTACCATAATATGTTTTACGTGTACCAGTATTTTGGTCGATATCGTTAAAAACATCACCTGTTTCCACTTCTAACACATCAGTCTTATCTTGATTAATTATTATATAGTTAGTATCTTCACCATATATAGTTTCATATTCTAAATCTTCATAAAAACTTAAAGCATTATCTAAAAACTCAGCACGCTCTTTTTCGTAAACATATATTATTAAACTATTATCTTCATAATTTTTCACACCATCAATATCGGAAAAAATATTATTTCCTCTATTTTTTAAGTCAAGATAACTTTCATATGTAATACCGAACTCTGTCATATATGAGCCTAAAGTAAGTTCAGGTAATGAAACAGTTTGCAAACCGTTATCTTTAAACATTGAAAGCCACTCATCAATAGTTAAATCGCTATTATTTGCAAGTGACTCAACATCACTATATTCTATAATAACTTCGATTTGGTTATTGTTTCGTTCTACAGTATTTCTCTGACTTACAACAATAAAAAGTGTTACTGCACTAAATATTATGAGTATATATAATGCAATTAAGTTTTTATTTTTCATTATTATTGCCTCCTAGTTATATTTACTTCTTAAGTAAGTTTTTTATGTTTCTTATTATAGTCTTTTCTTTGAGTAGTATTAAAACGCCAAAATATATTGCAACGCCACCTATGGCAGAAACACATAAAAAGATTAATCTTGATAAAAAGTCATTTACATCTATAACACTATATAAAAAGTTTTGTATCAATGTAATCGCAACATACATAACAACAACGGCGACTACTGATTTTACACAAGTAGTTAAAAAACTTTTATAGTTAATATTACCTTCTTCACTTTTAAATAAGTATAAACTTATAAACACACCTATATAAAAAGCTATTCCAGTACTTATTATAACTCCATATATACCTACATTTAAAGCCTTTATTAACACATAATTTAATACTAAATTTATGATTAATATAGAAGCACTTATAATAACAGGAGTTTTTCTATTATCCTTTGTGTAATATGCTTTATTTATAATATCTAGTATACCAAAAGTAACCATAAACATACCATAAGCTTTTAAGAAGTTTGCCGTTAAAATAACACTATCCATTGTAAACTCATCAGATAAAAAAATCAAACTTATAAACTCTTTACTTACAACAGCAATACCTATACCTACAGGTACAAGTAAAAGTACAACACCTTCTAAAACAGTAGTTATTGTTTCATAAAAACTAGCTTTGTTTTCCATATAGTTTTTATTAAACTTAGGAAACATAACAGAAGTTATACCAAAAACAATAATTGTAGCAACTGCTACATAAAGCATATTAGCATAGTAAAAAGCAGCAGGCTTTCCATCACCAAAATGTGATATAAAACTATTGTCTGTTACAGTGGCAAGTTGATTTGTCGCAACAACGAAAACCACAGGTAATAAACCTTTAATAAATCGTTGCAACTCCTCACCCTTAAAGTCAATTTTGAAGGAATATTTTATTTCTTTAAGCTTTATTATAGTAGGAACTTGCACTAAAAGTTGCAGTAGCCACCCTATAGTCGTTATAATAGCTAAACCTTCTACTCCATATTTTTCTGCACCTACAAAAAGATATATTATTATGATTATGTTATATGGCAAACTTATTAAAGTAGGTAATAAAAATTTTTCATTTGATTGAAGAATACCAACAAAAACATAGGCAATATTTATAAAAAACACTGTAGGTATTAATATTTTTGTTAAGCTTACAGTAAGGTCAAATTTTTCACCAGTAAAACCACCAGCTACTATACTAACAATGATATCAGATCCTAAAAAATATACAACTGCAATTCCTAGAGATACAAGTAATATAAAGTTCAATATATTATTTATTATTTTTCTCCTATATTCCTTATCTTCGATTTTAGATATAATAGGAATTAAAGTTGTAGATATACCTGTACCTATAGATAAAAATATTAAAGTCGTAGCACTTAAGGACATAAGATATGCATCTGTTTCAAGTTCTGCACCCAGTTGTCGACCTATTAAGGCGTCACGATAAAAGCCTAAAAATTTAGTGCCTATATTAAAAAATATTATAAATATTATAGTACTAACTATCGCTTTTTTCTTTTTAGTCATTTTGCTCATAACCTCTTAAATAATCATATTTATATATTAAATCATTAACTTTAAGTATTTCATAGTTGGCATAAACCACTTCTTTATATTGCTTAAATAAGGTATCGTCAGTGATTTCCTCTAAAGTATCATAGTCATAAAATTTATTTTTATCTACTAAAAATATAAAGTCATTTGTGTATATATTACCATATCTTTTTATAGCTACGCCTTCGTAGTTTTCGTCTAAAATATCACGTGAAAAAGTATAAGGCAAATCAAAATTCATAAGGTTGCCTAAAGTTGCTATAGTATCCTTTTGACCACAAACTTTTGTAACAGTAACAGACTCTTTTATGTCTGGATTATGTATAATAAGTGGCACCGTTTCAAGTTTTGCAAACTGTTCATCAGTAGCTTCTTGACCTAAAGTTTCTACCATATCATTACGTTCTTCAGCAAACAGTCCACCATGGTCGCCTACTAAAACAAGAACAGTATCTTCATATACACCTTTTTCTTTCATATACTCTATAAACTCACCAAGGGCATAGTCTACATATTGAACTGCATTTAAGTACTTTTCAAAAACAGGAACAGTTTCTTTCTCACCATTTAACCAAGTATAGTTACCAGTATAGAACCCTTCATAAGGATAATGAGAAGAAAGTGTAATCATATAAGAATAAAAGTTGCTATCCCCTGCTGCTTCCAGAGTTTTATCTAAACTATCTTTTAAAAATTTTTCATCATTTAAAGACCAACCTAAAATATCTTCTTCACTATATTCAAAATCTTTTTCACTATAAAACTTATCAAAGCCAAGAGAACTATGCATTATTTCTCTATTCCAAAAAGTACTTTCATAAGCATGGAAAGAGTTTGTGCTATAATTAAGCTCTTTAAAAATGTGAGGCATAGTTATATAATAGTTATTAGGGTATAAATAGTATGCTGAACCTGAGTATGTAGGTAACATACCAGTATTTGTTAAAAGTTCTGCATCAACTGTGTTTCCACCTGCTGTTTCATAGTAAAAGTTACTAGCATATATACTATTTTCACTTATAAGCTTATTTAAGTTAGGCGTAACGGGAACACCATTAAACTCTTGATTGATAAAAAAGTTTTGAAAAGCTTCAAGTTGCAAAATAATAAGGTTTTTACCTTCAAGTAATCCAGTATATTCGTTGCTATGCTCAACAGCTTGATTTACGCTTTCTATGCGAACTAAGTCTTCATCAGATATAGGCTGTGCCTGTTCATATTTTGTAACAAAATAGTTTTTTAAGTCAAAGGCATGATAAGTATATACACCTACATTTGCACCTATTTCTTTTTGATTATATACATAACTTTCCAAATATGAGTTTTTATATTTAGTTACAGACACTTTACCGAAAACTATAAATAAAATGAAACTAACTATAAATCTGTATAAATAACCTATTTTAAAACTAAAGTTTTTCAAATATATACACATTAAAAGTAAAATCGGTATATCAGCAATTATATAAAAATCTTTTGTTTTTATTAAACTATTTGCACTTTCACCTAAAGAAGATATAAGCTTAATTTGGTCTATTAAAGTCATAGATAAAGGTGAGCCATAGTATCTACCATAGGCTAAATCTCCCATAACTATAATACCTGAAAGTATACTATATACTACAAGTATACTTTTGAAACCTTTTACACTTACTAAAGATATAAAGAAAAATACAGTTAGAACATTTAGTAATATAACTTGTGCTCTATCGTTCCATATAAAATCGACTTCTCCACCATATATATCAGTTGTAACGTATACGCCTCTTATATATTGAAAAGCTATCCATAGCAAAATGAATAACAGGTACACTATACTTTTCAACTTGTTTTCTTTAATTATTTGTATATCAAAAAATTTCATAATTTATTTCCTTTTTATTAATTCCTCTAAATAAAATTTATTCAGATCAGCTTGTCTACTTAACTCTTTTGTACGATTTTCAATTTTTATAGAAATATCATCGTAGTTTTCTAAAGTACGGTCTAATATAACAGCAACTTCTTCCCATTTAAAGCTTTCCATATTAACTATAGAATATATTTCAAGTTCTCTTAAAAAAAAGTCAACTTTTGGGTCATAAGTAAAACCTATCATCGGCACATTTTTTAAAGCAGAATATAATAAAGCGTGTAGTCGCATACTTAAAGATATTTTTGACATACCTATAAGTTTGATTATTTCATAAACATTTAAATTTGATTTTACTACATAACTCTTTTCTGTCATAAGACTTGCTATTTCTTCACCTGTTTTAATATCCGAAGGATATTTCATAGGTATAAAAACCACATTCATATTTTTTTCTTTAACTATATAATCGCATATTTTTGCCATCTTTTCTTTATAGTTTTCTTTTGTATTCCACTCTCTAAAAAGTATTGTAACAAAATCTAAAGACAAATCTATGTTTTCATTTTGTAATATATCATCTATATTTGTATCTTTGATATTCAAGTTAAAGACTGGGTCAGCCGTTAACTTGATATTGTCTTTTTTTACACCCATAGAATATAATTCTTCAATAGATAGTTTTTCACGTATAGTTATTAAATCAACTTTGTTTAAAACAAACTTTGTAATTTTTCTATTCAGCTTACCGTCAATAGGGCCAATGCCATTAGCATAAATCATTATTTTTTTTCGAAAAAACTTTGCCATAAGGAGTATGCTTAAATAGTACATTAATGAACGTGTGCTAGTTTTATCTTGTAATAAGCTTCCACCACCCATAATCAAAATATCACATTTTAAAATTTCTCTTATGACATAGTATGGGCTAAATCTATATACTGCATTAGCTGAATATTTTTCCTTAGTAGAAACAGCACTATTTGATAATATTGTTGTTTTCGTAGCAACACTTAAACTCTCTATGTCTTCACACATAGAGAGTAATATTGCATCATCACCAGAGTTAAAAAACCCATAATAGCCTGTTATTAAAAATTTAACCATTTTTATAAATCCTTTTAGTTTTTAAAGCTATATCTTAAAACATTATTAGTATCTAAATAAAAGTATATATCGTTTGTTAAAGTAGTTGTACTATCAACAGATACTTCTTGAACTGGAAGTTGAATATAAGTAACATTGTCTAAATTATCAACTTTTACATTTTTACCATCAGCATTACCATTTACAAGATAAACATTATTACCAGTTTCTTCTACATATTCATTTAAAACTTCTTTTAAATATGTATTAAATCTTGTATCTGTTAAGTACTTAAAAGTTGGATCACTATTTTGTATTATAACATTACCCATAGTATTTGTATCTAAAGCATTTTTTAAACTTTCTACTTGTTTTATGTTATATGAGTTAGATGTAAAAGTTTCAAGATTTATAATTTTAGTATTTAAGTCTGTATAGTCACCTGTTTTAAAGGTATTTCCGTAATAGTTGAAGTTATCAAAAGACATAGCCGATGGCGTAGCAATGCCACCTGAGAATATTTTAAAGCTTGATTTTTGTGATAAAGTAGCAATTTCTTTTACAGCTTTTGGTACAGCACCCATACTGTCTATTTCTATTTTACCTACCATCATAACTTCTTTAAGACCTAAGTATTCAGCTTCTTCATAAGAAATATATTTGTCATCATAAGCACTATACATATCATTTAATGCATATCCTGCATTTGTATCTGCTGCTACAGTAACAAGATCAGCAACTTCTGCTTTCTTAACTTTTATACTTATAGTTTTTGTAATACCAGCATATGTAACATCAATATTTGCAACACCTTCAGTACCAGAACTATAAAAATAACCATTTTTAATATATCCCATACTCGGTTCTCTTAAAGTAACTGTAGCTAAATTTAAATCAAAATCTGTAGTATTATTATCAAAGCTTGTAACTTTTCCATTTAATTTTGTATATTCCTTTGGCTTAATATTACTTTGGTTTGAAGTAACAGTAATATCTTTTGCTATATCTGCTACATTTATAACTGTTTGTGCCTCAAGTCCTCCATATACAACAGTTACGACACCAGTTCCACCTGTTGTAGGTGTAAATATGTTTTGGTTAAAAACACCTGTTGTTGTTACTGTATCCTCTGGAGTTTCCTCTGGTACTGTTATTTCAGTAGGAGGTGTAGTGTACTCCTCACCTGCTTCATTCATATATATTTCATTACCAAATTCGTCAAATCCTATAAATGTATCAGTATTCGCTATAACTTCATTTTCTGTAGAAGGTACATTAGCTGTAATAGTAAATTCTCCACCAGTATCTTCAACATACATTTTTCTACCATATTGGTCATAACCTACTATAGTAAAACTTGTGCTGTTCCCTACAAATAAGTTTTCGCTTTTTGGAACAAGTTCAATAGATGTTAAATAACTATCTACAACATTTGAAGAAAATCCTAAACCATTTGCAATTTTTCTTTCTGTACCATCTGAAGGTACATTTTGAATAACATTTACATTGTTATGGTTTATAGTCATAATCTCCGATGAACCACCACCATCTAAGTGTATAGCATCTGTTACACCTTGTTCAAGTAAAAGATTTGCCATTTCGTCAGCAGTAGCACCAATACTGCTACCACGACCGTCAACAACCATAGTTATTAATTTATTGTCAGCAGTAATACCTACTGCCGTTCTAGGTGCACGAGTCGAGCCTGAAACTTGAATACCATCTTTTAATATAGCACCATCTTTAAGTAGTGTACCACCACCACTTAATATTAATTCATAGTTACTAAGCATATCACCTAAGTTTGTATTAACACTATATATAACACCAGTACCTACAGGAAAAATCTCTGTTAAAGACTCATCTTTTGTTAAAAGTGCGATTTCATTTTCTTTTAAAGTAACAGAAGTTTTAGGAGGCACAACATTTGTTACACGTCCTTCTGTAACAACTATTTTATATAAGTCATATTTTGCATCAACACTAGAAGTATCACTTATAACATTTCCAGTAAAAATTGTTGCATTTTCAAAGTCTTGTAGCCCGTTTACAGAGTTAACATAAACAGTAGCACCACTTTCTGTAGCAAATTTAATTTGGTTACTTACATATCCAAAGGATAGTGTACCATCTTTTTTTAAGTTTAAGGAGTTAGCCTGTGCCTCTGTTCTATTATAACCTTGTTTTGCATATAGAACTTCACCCTCCTCCATCTCAAAACCTAAGATATCAGAATAGTTTACCGAAGTATCAAAAAAACTAGCATTAACCCCTGCTAAAGTATCTGCAGTTATCATACCAGATAAAGCCGTTCTTTTTTCCCACTCTTCATTATTTCTTAAAATATCAATATCAATAGTTTCACTACTTAAATCATATTCTAATATATATATATCTAAAAATCCTAAATCCGTAGCTCTTTGTACTTCTTTATATGTTAAACCTTCCATTAAAACGGTAGTTTCCACGTTTTCTGAATATGTAGTTGGAGTAGCAGCAAAAATATTAATTGTTTGTAATGTAACTAAACCAAGTGTAATTAGTGTTTTTAAAAGTTTTCTTTTCATAATTATTGCTCCTAAAATTAAATTGTAACATTGTGTTTTAAAACTACAATGATGACAATTAATAATAGCATAATTCCCTCATATATACAATGATTTAACACAATTTGTAACAAAAACGCAACGTTACACTATTGTAATAGTATAAAGTTGCGTTAAATTATTATTTAATTTCTTCCTTCACCTTCAATATATTCATATGAGCATAACCTAAGGCAATACCAGTTAAAAATCCAAATATATGTGCCACATTATTTACATTAGGGTATACAAATCCCATACCTATAGACATAATAGAATATACTAAGACAAGGGGGTATCCAAAGTTGTCGATTTCTCTTTTAGCATAAAACAACATAACAAGCAAAGCACCAGATAAACCAAGTCCTGCACCAGAAGCTCCAAGAGAGTTTACATCAAGTAGTAGCAATGAAAACACATTACCTACTATACCACTTATAAAGAATATTGCTAAAAAGTTTAGCTTACCCATATATCGCTCTACTCTAACACCAAATATAATTATCCAAAGAACATTGTTAAAAAGATGAAATATATCTGAATGTACAAAAATAGCACTTACAAGTCTAAAGTATTCCCCTGAACTTATAGCATTTGCAGTAAGGTAATAGTCCGATTGATGTCCTATAGTTAAAAAATGAAATATTATAAGAAAAAAGCTAATTATATAAGTTATTAGAGCGTCATTCGTCACCAGTTTTATTTTTGTATTTTCTTCTGCCTTAGCAGATATAACTTTTAAAGAAATAGGTTTACTTTCAGAAAAATAAATGTTCTCAAAAGAATTATTTATAATTTTATCTACATCTAAAATCTTTGAAGGTTGTTTTTCTCCCGTATAAACATTAAAGCTTTCCTTTTCTTTATCTATATGTATATTCCAATAAACATTATAAATAAAACTTGTTCCTTCTCCACTACAAGTATCTATAAATTTTTCTATATCATCTTTTATATTTTTATCTTCAGTTACAAAAAGATTTAAAATAATAACTTGTTTAAATCTCATAACCATAGAGCTTGTATTTATTTGTCTACTTAACTGTGATGTAATAAGGAAGTTATACTCCTGTGGGTGATTTATAGAGTTGTGTATAAGAACAATAAACAAGTTTGGTCCAAAAGCTTTTTCAACAGCTAAAAAAGCTGTATCCTTTGTAAGCATAGCATTTTCATATTCTTGATTTATTGTTGAATACCCAGCAGTTAGTAAGTCTTGATAAAACTGTTTTGCAAAATTTAAAAACATTAAACTTGTTACCTTTCTTAGTCTTATTAATTACATATTATTCTATTATATATCTTTTGACACAAAATTTAAAGAAAAAAAATAATTTTACTTTAAATTTTTCCAAAAATGTATTACAATATAAGTAAGTTTTAAATATTATACTATATTTAAGGAGAGATTTTATGAAAAAAATTATGTCTATTATACTAGCAGCAGGTACCGGAACACGTATGAACTCAAATAACCACAAAGTTTTACATAAAATATTTGATAAAACTTTAATACAATACGTTGTTGATGCAGTAAACAACGTAAATTCATACAAAAATTGTGTTATTGTAGGTTATATGGCAGATGAGGTTATGGAAAATCTTAAAGCTTATTCAAACATTGAATTTCCTGTTCAAAAAGAGCAAAAAGGCACAGGTCATGCAGTTTTAATGGCTGAACAGTTTATTGATGCCGATAGTGATGTTTTGATTTTATGTGGAGATACGCCTCTTCTTACATCTGAAATGTTAGAAACTTTAGTAAAGTATCATCAAGAAAATAATAATGATATAACTCTAGGAACTTGTAATATTCCTAACCCTTATGGCTATGGCAGAATATATCGAGAAAATGATAAAATCAAAAAAATAGTTGAGCATAAGGACTGTACAGAAAGTCAACTAGATATTAAAGAAATTAACACTGGTGTATATATATTTAAAGGTTCTGTTTTAAAGAACACTTTAGGTAAAATTACAAATAATAATTCTAAGGGCGAATATTATTTAACAGACACAATAGAAATAGCTTTAAGTGAAAACCTAAAAGTTGATGCTACTATCTTTGAAGATTATAACCAATTTAATGGAATAAATACAAAAGTACAATTACACGAAGCAACACAAATTCTAAAAGAAAATATAAATAAAAAACATATGGAACAAGGCGTAATTATAGTCGACTCAAATACTACATATATAGGTCAAGATGTTGTTATAGGTCGTGATACGACAATAATGCCAAACGTTACAATATATGGTAAAACAACAATAGGCGAAAACTGTGAAATCGGTTCAAATACTATTATTACAAATATGATTATAAAAAACAATGTGGATATATTAAGCTCAGTATGTACAGACAGCTCTATCGGTTCAAGTACTCACATAGGTCCTTTTGCTTATATACGCCCAAATTGTGAAATTGGTGAAAACGTAAAAGTAGGCGACTTTGTAGAACTTAAAAAAGCAAAAATCGGTAATAACACAAAAGCTAGTCACCTCACTTACATAGGCGATGCTATTGTAGGTGAAAATGTAAACTTTGGTTGTGGAAGTATCACTGTAAACTATGATGGTAAAAATAAATTTGTTACAACTGTAGAAGATAATGCTTTTATAGGAAGTAATGTAAATCTTATTGCACCAGTTACTGTAGAAAAAAATGCAAAAGTTGCAGCAGGCACGACCGTAACAAAAAAAGTTCCTTCAAATGCCTTAGCTATCGGACGTGTACGTCAAGATAACAAAGAAAATTTTGTAAAATAATATGTTTTTTCAATTTTTACAAAATTATCACATTTATTTATAAAATTTACTTAATTCTATCACAATTTCAACACATTTAAGTGTTATTATAAGGGAGTAACAATAAATACCCCAAATTCTTACCCCCCTACTTTTTATATTTTTAGCTGTTATATGATATATCAGCTTTTTTTTTGCAAAAAATAAATTTGTAAAATTATGTCAACATATGTATATATAAGACACCTCAAAAATGATTGTTTCTAGTAATGGCTAAAAATCAAACTTTGATACCCATTAAAGGTGCACTAAAAGATGAATTTTTTGACGATGAGATCAAAAATGGTATATTTTCGATGATGCTTAATTTATTTTGGACTATTTTCTATTGACTTTATTTACAAAACATAGTATATTTATTAGGTAAGCCGTTGTGGCGGACTGGTAGACGCAGTAGACTCAAACTCTACCGATAGCGATATCGTACCGGTTCGAGTCCGGTCAACGGCATATTATAACTAAAGGACTGTGAAAATTCAAATGAATTTTATACAGTTCTTTTTTTGCAATAATACCAGTAATTAACTAACAAAAGGGGAGTTTGAATGAATAATAAAAGTATCAAAATAAAAAATGTTGTTATAGGTGATGGTATTCCAAAAATATGCGTTTCTATTGCTGAAAATACCTATGAAGAAGTTATTAATAAAGCAAAACACTTAAGCGTAACTCCTGTAGACATAATAGAATGGCGTGCAGATTTTTTTGATGAAATATTTTCTTTTGAAAAAGTAAAAGCTTTACTTATAGAACTTAATAAAACATATAAAGATATTCCTATTTTATTTACTTTTAGAACTTTACCAGAAGGTGGGAATAAAAATATTAGTGAAATAGAATATTTAAAACTTTTAGAATTTATTGTTGATACAGAGCTAGTAGACTTAATAGATATAGAAGTTTCTATTGGTTACACTAAAATTAAAGATTTTATTATAAAAGCACATAATAAAAATATAAATGTTATAGGTTCAAAACATAATTTTAACTTTACCCCTTCTAAAGAAGATATAATATGTATTTTAAAAGACATAGAACATTTAGGCGTAGATATACCAAAAGTTGCCTTTATGCCTAAGGATACAAAAGATGTTTTATCTTTACTTGAGGCAACTGTTCTAACAAAAGAGCGTATGGGAGAAAAACCTTTTATTGCAATATCTATGGGAGCATACGGTATTATAAGCAGACTATCTTGTGAAATATTCGGAGCATCTATAACTTTTGCATCTTTTGGGACACAAACAGCTTCAGGACAGATAGATGTTACAGATTTAGATACAGTTCGTAAAATAATTCACAAAAATATAACTTAATATTAATTATAGTTTTTACTAAATTTTGTGAAAACTATAAAGTGTAATTTATGCTAGGTTATAGTATAATTAAAAAAATAAAATTCTTTATAAAAGAATTAAGGAGGCAACTATGAAAGATTTCTTAAAAAAATGGGAAAAGCTAAATTTAATTACAAGAATACTAATCGGTATAATTCTTGGTGTTACCCTAGCCATAGCCTTCCCAAACATAGGCACACCAATTACCCTATTAGGTGATTTATTTTTAAATGCCTTAAAAGGTGTCGCCCCTCTTTTAGTCTTTGTTTTAGTTATGTCCGCTATAGCCAACCATAAAAGCCAAGGTGGTTCAAATATCGCAGCAGTTATAAAACTTTATATTATATCTACTTTAATAGCAACGATGTTAGCAGTTTTTGCAAGCAAACTTTTTCCTACAATGCTTGAGTTTAATCTAGCAACTGAAAGCATTACAGCTCCAAGTGGCGTAGGTGAAATTTTAAAAGGGTTAGCCCTTAGAGTGGTTGATAACCCTATAAAAGCACTTTATGATGGAAATTACATAGGTATACTTACATCAGCTATACTTTTTGGTATATCTTTAAGAGGTGCTGCAGATAGTACAAAAACTATGCTTATTGATTTTGAAAAAGCGATTTCAAATATCGTTAACTTTGTTATAAACCTTGCACCTATTGGTATAATGGGAATTATATATACTACTATAACTGTAAGTGGTTTTGACTCTCTTATGTCATATACGCAACTACTTGCCGTAATTATAGGTACAGAATTTTTTATAGCCTTTGTTGTAAACCCACTTATCGTTTGGTACTACATAAGAAAAAACCCATATCCACTAGTTTTAAGATGTTTAAAAGAAAGTGGTATAACTGCCTTTTTCACTATGAGTTCAGCTGCAAATATTCCTATAAACTTAAAATTATGTGAAAGTTTAGGCTTAAATAAAGATACATACTCAGTTACAATACCACTTGGTGCAACTATTAATATGTCTGGTAGTGCCATAACTTTAAATATACTTGCTCTTGCTGCGGCTTATTCTATTGGCATAGATGTAGGTATTGTTATGTCTATAATCGTAAGCCTTGTATCTGCTGTAAGTGCTGCAGGAACTGCAGGTATAGCAGGTGGTGCAGTTCTCTTAATTCCAGTAGCTTGTGGCGCCCTTGGAATACCGGAAGATATATCACTTCAAGTAGTAAGTATTGGACTTATTATAACAGTTGTACAAGATGCCTTTACAACAGCACTTAACTCCTCAACCGACGTAATTCTTACTGCAACAGCAGAATATGCAAACAAAAGAAAAAATGGCTTAGAGTTTTAACTCTATAATAAAAAACCACCCATTAGTGTGGTGTGTTTAAGGACATCTTAATATGTTGCCCTTCTTAAACACACCATTTAGGGTGGTTTTTTAACATTCCAGTATGACATCATTGCAAAATGTGACAGTTGCTAGAAATTTTTTCGACTGCCATCATTGACTTCAACAAACTTTTATACTAAATGTTATTGCATAGGTTGTACTATTGTCATTCCTTTTTTAGCACCTTCGACAATTATATCTCAATTTTTCCTATAATTCATCTTTTAATTATTAAGGCAACCTCTAAAAACCCCATTATTTTTAATTTTCTATAAATTTTCAAAATTTCTGCGTCAGCTTCTCCTAGCAGAAACACGCTGTTATGCGTTGTCGAAGCTTTCTTGAACTA
>JBKECM010000110.1:0-15334 GCA_047974615.1 Lachnospirales bacterium | reverse complement strand
TTATCATTCGTATGGAATAAAATTTACGCTCATTCTTCGCTGATTTTATTCCAACTCACTATTTTTGTTTACGCTAACGCTATTATAATTTTTTTCTTTTTGACTTTATCAGCACCTTCGTCTTTTTTTGATAACCCAATAGTTTTATACTATGAAGTAACTATAGAGTATATGTGCTAATATAATATACAAAAGAATACAATTATTTTATTGTATATTTTTTTAATTATGGTATAATAAAAAATAATATGTAATGTTTTATGGGAATATGTATATTCCCATTACTTGTGCTGATAAATGACAGAAAAAAGAGTTTTTCAGTGCAGCACTTTGTTTATGGAGGGGTATTATGAATAAAATTGATATTTTTGAAAAATCTTCAAATTTTGTTAAAGTTGCATCTATGGTTATTGTAGCCTTGCTCAATATAGCAGTTGTAGTTTTTTCATATGGGTTTGTTGCTCGAGAAGCACAATATGTTTTAACTTTTTTTAATATTGTAACTTTTATTTTTATTGCACATATTTTTATAAGTAATAAAAAAACAAATGCTAAAACTTCTTGGATTATATTTTTATTAATTTTTCCTGTTTTTGGTTTGTTTTTATACTTAATTTTTGGACGTATCAATTTTAACAAAAAGATATACACAAGATTTAGTGCTGCTGAAAAAGAAGGTGAAAAATATTTAGTACAGGATTTAGACGTACTTGAAGGCATAACAGATAAAGATATGTTACAACAAATAAAACTTGTAAATATGGACAGCGGCTATCCTGTATATAAAAATACGGAGGTGGAATATTATCCACTAGGTGAAAACTTTTTTGAATCACTTATCATTGAATTAGAAAAGGCTGAAAAATTTATTTTTATGCAATATTTTATCGTAAGTGACGGTAATATGCATAGAAAAATAATGGAAATTTTAAAAAGTAAAGCAGAAAGTGGAGTTGAAGTATTTTATTCCTATGACGTTGCAGGTTCACTTTTTACATTACCTAAAGATTTTAAAGAGGACTGTTTAAGTAGTAATATTAAAATATTACCTTTTAATGATAATATGGGTAATCCTTATACTTTTATAAGTTATCGTGACCATAGAAAAATAACTGTTATTGATGGTAAAGTAGGCTTTACTGGTGGTATAAATATAGGTGATGAATATATAAATCAAGTTGAACGTTTTGGACACTGGAAAGATGTTGCAGTTAAACTTACTGGTGATGCAGTAAATTCATTATCAATTATTTTCTTAAAAACTTGGGCTTTTGACCAAAAGATACCTTTGGATTTTTCAAAATATATATATAAAAACGAAACTATAAAAAATGATACTTACGTTATGGCTTTTGATGATGGTCCTGTAGCAAAAGATGTTGCAGAAAACAACTATATACGTATGATAGCAAGTGCGAAAGATTATGTATATATATGTACACCATACTTGATTTTATCACAAGAACTTATAAGTGCTATACAGCTAGCAACTATTAGTGGTGTTGATGTTAGGATCTTAACACCTCATGTTCCAGACAAAAAACTTATATTTAAACTTACACAGTCTTTTTATGGTGTTTTACTTGAAAAAGGTGCAAAAATTTACGAATATAAGCCGGGATTTGTTCACGCAAAAACTGTTGTAGTCGATGATAAAGTAGCTTTTGTTGGTACTATTAACTTCGATTATCGTTCACTACTTTGGAACTTTGAATGTGGTGCTTGGATATATGATAAAAAAGTAGCCAATATTTTAAAAGATGATTATTTAAAAACTTTGGATATATCTTTAGAATATACTATCGAGAAGTATAAATCCAAAAATATAATTCAAAGATTATCTGATGCTTTACTACAGTTCGTTGCACCTCTTATGTAGTATAATAATGATTTTTAACTATGAGGTAATAAATGCTAATAAGTTTGGCTTTGATTTTTATAGGTGGGTTAACCCTTGGTAATATTTTTAATAGACTTAAACTGCCTAGTTTAGTTGGTATGATAATAACGGGTATAATTCTTGGACCTTTTGGTTTTAATCTTTTAAGTGATAAGATATTATATATTGCTGATGATTTACGTGAGCTTGCTTTAGTTATTATACTTACAAGGGCTGGACTTTCTTTAAATATAGATGATTTAAAAAAGGTTGGTCGTTCGGGGATACTTATGTGTTTTGTTCCAGCTTGCTTTGAAATGGCTATAGTAATCATACTTGCACCAATTTTTTTTGGTATATCTATTATAGAGGCAGGGATTTTAGCTGCTGTTTTAGCTGCAGTTTCTCCTGCTGTTATTGTACCACGTATGATAAAAATAAAAGAAGAAGGTTATGGTACAAAAAAAAGAATACCACAACTTATTTTAGCCGGGGCATCTGTTGATGATGTATTTGTAATTGTTATTTTTACTGCTTTTTTAGGACTTAATTCGGGAGAGGCTATTAATTTTTATAGTTTTTTAGTTATTCCCTTTTCTATTGTTTCAGGAATACTATTTGGATATTTTTTTGGAAATATATTAACCAAATATTTTGAAAAAGTTCATATTCGTGATACAGTAAAAGTTATAATTTTACTTAGTACCTCATTTGTTTTTTTATATTTAGAAGATTTACTTATTAACATAGTACCGTTTTCCTCATTACTTGCAATAATGAGTGTGGGAATAATAATAAACCAAAAGAACATAAATTTAGCAAGAAGGCTTGGAGATAAATACAATAGACTTTGGATAGCTGCTGAAATTGTTTTATTTGTACTTGTGGGTTCTATGTTGGATATAAAATATGCTATAGCTGGTGGCAGTATTACAGTTTTAATTTTGGTTGTTGCCTTGCTATTTAGAGTATTAGGTGTTTTTATAGCTTTAATTGGAACTAACTTTTCATTAAAAGAACGGATTTTTTGTATGGGTTCATACGTACCTAAGGCAACTGTTCAAGCAGGAATAGGTGGAATACCTTTGGCTTTAGGTTTACCCTGTGGAGAACTTGTGTTAACAGTTTCAATTTTATCAATTTTAATTACTGCACCACTTGGTGCTTTATTTATTGATTTATCATATAAAAAAATGCTAGATGGCATAATTGCAAAATCAAATTAAGTCATGATTTGTGAATCAAATTCAAGACGTTATAAATGCATAGTTTACAAGAATGGCTAAAAATTAAGAAACTAATGATATAAAAAAAAGTAAAATTACAAATGTAATTTTACTTTTTTTTATGTATTATTTATGCTATAGCTTTTTTAGCTGTTTCAACTAAAGATTTGAAAGCTTCGCTATCTGTAACAGCAAGTTCAGCTAACATTTTTCTGTTCATATTGATATTTGATAATTTTAAACCGTGCATAAATTTTGAATATGAAAGACCGTGGATACGTGTAGCAGCGTTGATACGTGTAATCCAAAGACGACGATATTCTCTTTTTGTTTGCTTACGACCAGCAAATGAATGAGCCATAGCTCTCATAACTGATTGTTTAGCTACTCTATATTGTTTACTTCTTGCGCCAAAGAAACCTTTAGCCATTCTAAGTACTTTTTTATGTTTTTTTCTTGCGTTTAACGCACCTTTAACTCTAGACATTATTTAACCTCCTATTTTAACTATATTAGCTATATGGTAATAACTTTTTAACTTGTTTAAAGTTCGCATCTGAAACGATACCAGCTTTTCTAAGATGTCTTTTTCTCTTAGCAGTTTTCTTAGTTAAAATATGTTGTTTATTAGCTTTTGGATATTTGATTTTACCAGTACCTGTAACTTTGAAACGCTTTGCAGCCGCTTTTTTAGTTTTCATTTTAGGCATGTTGTTTCCTCCTTAAAAATGTACAATTATTTTCTATTACTTATCTCCTTTAGGAGCTAAATACATAAACATTTGACGTCCTTCTTGAGAAAGACTTTTTTCCATTACACCAACTTCGCTACATATTTCAGCGAAACTGTTCATTATTTCACGACCAGCTTGTACATAGCCCATTTCACGACCACGAAAACGTAGGGAAACTTTTACTTTTGCACCTGACGATAAAAACTTTATAGCATTTTTAGCTTTTACTTCCACATCATGTTTATCAATATTTGGAGATAAACGGATTTCTTTTAAGTCAACTATCTTTTGTTTTTTACGAGCTTCTTTAGCTTTTTTAGCTTTATCAAACTTATACTTAGAATAATCCATAATTCTACATACGGGTGGTACAGCCTTTGGTGATATTTTTACTAAGTCAAGGTTTAAAGCTTCTGCTTTTTCTTGAGCTATTTTTAATTCAAAAATACCTAATTGCTCTCCATCAACACCTTGTAATCTAACTTCTTTATCTCTTATTTCGTCATTGATCATTAAATCAGAAATAAATAACACCTCCTAATATCGATTTTAACATTTTTGTGATTAAAAAACAGGTAGACTATTAATCTACCTGTAAAAGAACATAAAAAACTCATATATAAAATACATAAAAGCTAAAATATGAACCATTGCCTAAGGCGTAGGTGAGATTAAATCTACTTAAATACTTTAATATTATACTACACAATTTTTATGTTGTCAACACTTAAATCAAATTTTTTTATTATTACTAGAAATGTGATAGTTTTATCCTTGACAAAATGTAATATAATGGATAATAATACGAAAGTGAAGTTCATATGACATCATTGCATTTTGCAATGATGTCATAATATAAAATACCTATACAAAATAAAGAAATCAAGGAAAATAGTATATTGTATAAATTCTTTAAACGTGATATACTAGCTATGAAATATATATGGGGAGGGTTTTATGGCTGTTTTAATTATAATATCAGTGTTTTTCGTTGTGTTCTTTATATCTTTGTTTTTTTATCAAGCGGCTATAGATAGTAAAGAGTTGTTTGAAATAGCAAATATGCGTGAAGAATATAATCCCTATACAGACCAAACAGTATTTACTGCAAACTCTATTAATGTAACTAGAATAAAACCGAGTATCGTTTTGAATAATAAGGCAAAAGAATATTTTATAAAACTTACTTTCACTATATATTTGCCACAAAAAATTAGTCATATTACTATAGATTTAGGTAATGATAAAAGAGTTTTTTATAACGACAAAGAGTTTTCAGAACTTGAATACAATGAGTTTACAAACATTTTTACAAAAGATAAAACATCTTTTACTATGTTCCTAAGAGAAGAAGATGTTAGCTTTTTTAGAAAAATTAAAAATACTAAAAAAGAACCTATTATTAAATTTCACGCTATGGCAATTACAAGCCAAAAGCTATTCGATGAAGACCTTATGTTAATGAAAAATATAATGGATAAATCAGATGAACTTATAAAAAATGGTTGTACTTATGATAATAAAACATACTTATTTAAGTATTAGTATTAAAATAAAAAAATTAGTAGTCTAATTAAAAAAAGTTATAGATGATTTATATTAATTCATCTATAACTTTTTTAATAGGGAAATGCCTAAAATATAATCATTTTGCAATGATGCCATTTTTAATTTTTTATGTACTTTTATAATATAGTGATATCAAGTTCTTCATCTACATCAATGTCAATATCAATATCAATATCAGTATCAATTTCTAAATCTTCGTCAGTTTCTACACCATCATCAGTAACAACTATTTTTTTAGCTTTAGTTTTTTTAGTGCTATCATCTGTAGTTTCACCATCTTCGCTATCTATAACTTCTTCAATAGGTGGTAAAGTTTTAAGGTCTAACATTTCGCGAACTTTGTTTTCTACTTCACGACATAACCATGGTTTTTCACTAAATAAAACTTTAACTTTTTCACGACCTTGTCCAAGTTTTTCATTGTTATATGAGAACCAAGAACCAGATTTATTTACAATGTCTAAATCTGTAGCTATATCTAATATGTCACCTTCTCTTGATATACCTTCACCATACATAATGTCAAATTCACATTGTTTAAAAGGAGGTGCAAGCTTGTTTTTAGCTATTTTAACACGAGTGCGGTTACCTATCATATCTGTGCCTGATTTTAAAGTTTCAGTTCTTCTTATATCAATACGAACAGAAGCATAAAACTTTAATGCACGACCACCTGTTGTAGTTTCAGGATTACCATAAGAAACGCCAATCTTTTCACGTAACTGATTTATGAAAAGAACAGTACAACCAGTTTTGTTAGCTACACCAATAAGTTTACGTAAAGCTTGGGACATAAGACGAGCTTGTAAACCCATATGAGAATCACCCATCTCACCTTCGATTTCAGCACGAGGTACAAGTGCTGCAACGGAGTCAACTACTACTATATCTAAAGCTCCAGATCTTATCATAGCTTCTGCAATTTCCAAAGCTTGCTCTCCGTCATCTGGTTGAGAAATATATAATTCATCTACGTCAACACCTAAGTTTTTCGCATATATAGGGTCAAGGGCGTGTTCGGCATCAACATAGCCTGCAATACCACCATTTTTTTGTGCTTCAGCAACAATATGTAAAGCAACAGTTGTTTTACCACTTGACTCAGGTCCAAAAACTTCAACGATACGTCCACGAGGCACACCACCTATACCAAGAGCAACGTCTAAACTTAAAGAACCTGTAGGTATAACTTTAATATTTTCATTTTTCTTGTTATCTCCAAGACGCATTATGCTACCTTTGCCAAATTGTTTCTCTATACCTGTTAAAGCTGCATTTAAAGCTTCCATTTTTTCTGGCTTACCTTTTTCACTAGAACCAATATCTACCTTTTGTTTCGCTGGTTTTTTTTCCCCTGCCATTTATTTTTCCTCCAATAAATTTATAAGTTTATTCATACAATGTATTACTGTTTTTTCACGTATTTCCACACGAGAACCTGTATTGTTTATTTTTTCAACAAGTATAGTTCCTTCTATATCGTAACCTATATAACATAAGCCCACAGGTTTATCTGTAGTGCCACCTAAAGGACCGGCTATGCCTGTAATGCTTACAGTAACATTTGCACCACATCTATTATAAAGTCCTTCAACCATTTCATAGGCAGTTTCATAGCTTACAGCACCATAAGTTTCTAAAGTGTTCGTAGATACGCCTAAAAGACGTGATTTTGCCTCGTTTGAATAGGTAATATAGCTTTCATCGATTATATCCGAAGTACCGGATATATCTATAAGTGAAGAAATGAACATACCACCTGTACAAGACTCGCAAGCAGCAAGTTTATATTTTTTATCCTTTAGTATACTAACCAAATTTTCTTTCAAACTTAAATCAATCATTAATTAACCCTTTAACACTTCTTTATTTTTCCATATGTAGTCCACACATGAAACAACTGAAAGTAAAACACTAGCATATATAAGAATCGTACCTATAAGGCTAGTTATATCGTTAATGTGTTGTACTCCAGAAAGCAAACATACAACCATAATCATTTGAATAACAGTTTTCCATTTACCTAGTTGACCAGCTGCAATAACAACATTATTTGTAACGGCTACAAGTCTAAAGCCAGAAATTATAAGTTCACGACATATTATAATGATAGTAGCAACTACACCGATTTCACCGTTGTACAAAAGTGCTATTATCGCAGAATTTACAAGTAGTTTGTCAGCTATAGGATCCATAAACTTACCAAAATTTGTAATAAGGTTATGTTTTCTTGCTAAATATCCATCAAAATAATCTGTAGCAGATGCTATAATAAAAATACTTAAAGATATAAGTTTATAAGTATTACCACTTCCTCCTTCTGCTAAAAGAAAGTAAAGGAAAAAAGGTACGAGTAAAACTCGTAAAATCGTAAGTTTGTTTGGTAAGTTCATATCCATAATAACACTCCTTTAAGGAAAAGTAAATAGTTTTTTGAAAATTTGTTCGATTTTTGAAAATTTATTCTTAGATTAAATCACGAGGGTGCTGATAAAGGATAGAAAAAAATATTACTGCACAAAAATCACGCTCGACTTAATGATTTGCTTTGCAAATCATCTTGCATGTAGCATCTCACTATTTTTGTGCCATTGTCATTAGTAATATTTTTTCTTATTTGACTTTTTCATCACCCTATTAAATCACCAGTTAAATCATAGTCAGATGCACCAGTTATTTTAACCTTTACAAAAGTACCACTTAATATTTCGTAGTCAGCTTTGAAAAATACAAGGCCATCTATTTCATATGTATCCATATATCCACGACCAACGAAAACTTCTTCATCGGACATATAACCGTCAACAACTATTTCAAGTTCTTTGCCGATATGGTTTTCCATTTTACGAGCAGATATATGGGTTTGTACTTGCATAAGTTTATCTTTACGTTCGATTTTTACATCTTCATCTATTTGATTGTCAAAAGTTGCGGCAGGTGTGCCATCTTCTTGAGAATAAGTGAAAACACCAACTTTATCAAATTGTACTTCTTCTATAAAGTTTATTAATCCTTCAAAGTCTTCTTCACTTTCGTCTGGAAAGCCAACGATTATAGTAGTTCTAAAAATGATTTCAGGTATTTCTTTACGTATGTTACTTATTAAGTCAACTAAAGATTTACGGTTACTTCTTCTAGCCATTCTTTTTAAAATTTTATCTTCTGAATGTTGTACCGGCATATCTAAATATTTAAGTACTTTATCATTTATTTTTATTTCTTCTATTAAATTATTATCTATATGTTCTGGATAAGCATATAATATTCTTATCCATTTTAATTCTTCTATGCTACTTAATTTTTTAAGTAATATATGTAAACTTGGTTTACCATATATATCTTTTCCATAAAGTGCTGTATCTTGTGCAACAAGTACAAGTTCACGTACACCTTTTTCTACAAGTATTTTAGCCTCCTGTACTAAACTTTCAATAGTTCTACTTCTGTAGTCACCACGTAAATAAGGTATTATACAGTAAGTACATCTATTATCACAACCTTCTGCAATTTTTAAAAAAGAGAAGTGTGGTGGTGTTGTAATCATACGTTTGTGTGCTGAAGTTTCAGAAAGTTCCTTATTACCGTCAGATACAATACTAACTTTTTCGCCTTTTTCTACTCTTTTTATTACATTTGCAATTTCTTCAAAGTCAGAAGTACCAAGAACTGCATCTACTTCAGGTAATTCTTTAAAAAGTTCTTCTTTATATCTTTGAACCATACAACCTGTAACGATTAAACCTTTACATTTGCCTTCTTTTTTGTAGCTTGCAAGTTGTAACACGTTATCTATACCTTCTTGAGTAGCATCAAGTATAAAACCACAAGTGTTTATTATAATAATGTCAGCTAAGTACTCATCGTCTATTATAGTATACCCATTTTCATTTATTATACCTAACATTATTTCGCTATCTACAAGATTTTTGTCACAACCTAGTGAAACAAAAGCTATTTTTAAACTCATTTATTTAACCTCATTATTTGTATTTTGTATTCTATATGCTTTAAGACAGTTTTTCATTAAAATCGCTATAGTCATAGGGCCAACACCACCGGGTACGGGTGTTATCATACTAGCAACATCATAAACATCATCAAAAACTACGTCACCACATAATTTACCATTATCCATTCTATGTATACCAACATCAATAACAACAGCACCTTCTTTTACATATTCCTTTGTTATAAAGTGTGCTTTACCTATAGCAACTATAAGTATATCTGCTTGTGACGTTATACTTTTAAGGTTTTCTGTTTTAGAATGACATACAGTAACTGTTGCATTTCTTTCTAAGGCAAGAATAGCCATAGGTTTACCTACTATATTACTTCTACCTAGTATACAAACGTTTTTACCTGTAAGGTCAACATTATATTCTTCTAATAAAGTTATAATGCCATAAGGTGTACAAGGTCGAAACCTTTTATTACCTAAAAATAATTTTCCCATATTTGAAGGGTTAAAGCAATCAACGTCTTTTTCTGGTAAAATACTATAAAGCACATTTTCTTCATCAAAGGATTGTGGCAAAGGCAACTGCACCAAAATGCCGTTTACACTTGGGTCATTATTTAATTCTTGAATTTTTGATAGTAAAAGGTCTTCGGATATGGTTTCATCATATAAAATAACTTCTGATTCTATGCCTATTTGTTTGCATACTTTTACTTTGTTTTTTACATATACTTTTGAAGCTTTATTTTCACCTACTAAAATAACAACAAGTTTAGGTTTATAGTTATTTGCTTCTATTTCAGCTTTGTACTCAAGTAACATTTTTTCTCTTGTTGCAAGTCCATCTATTATTTTAGTCATAAATCACCTAAATAAGTGTTACAATTACACTATCCTTTACATATTTTTTATATCTTCCCATTGACTAAAGGTAAGTAAAATCTTTCGTGGTTTTGAACCTTCTTGTTCGCCTATATACCCTAAAGATTCAAAGTTTTCAATAAGTCTACTTGCTCTATTATAGCCAATACTAAATTTTGTTTGTAACATACTTGTTGATGCTCTATCACGCTCTATTAAGTAGTCCATAGCTTCGTAAAATAATGCATCTTTATTTTCATCTTCTGTTTCTTTTTCACTCTTTTTTTCAGTATTAACGATTTCATCTAAAAGACCTTCATCGATTTCAACTGTATTCATAGTTTTGAGATGTTCAACGATATTTTCTACTTCCCCATCGGAGATAAAAGCTCCTTGTATACGTATAGGTTCATTACTACCCATAGGAGAAAATAACATATCACCTTTACCGAGTAATCTTTCTGCTCCAACAGAATCAAGAATAGTTCTACTATCGATACCACTTGAAACAGCAAAGGCAAGACGTGAAGGAATATTAGCTTTAATTAAACCTGTAATTACATCTACAGAAGGTCTTTGTGTAGCAACAATTAAGTGAATACCTGCAGCACGTGCTTTTTGTGCAAGACGACAAATACTGTCTTCCACTTCTTTACCACTTGTCATCATAAGGTCTGCAAGCTCATCAATTATTATAACGATACTTGGCAAAGGCTCATATCCATTGTTTTTAAGCCATTGATTATATCCTGTAAGATTACGCACATTACTTTCGGAAAAACTTGCAAAACGTTTTTCCATCTCAACAACTGCCCATTGTAAAGCAGCATTTGCTTTTTTAGGGTCTGTAACAACTGGTATAAGTAAATGAGGTATGCCATTGTATATGGATAACTCTACAACTTTAGGGTCAACCATAATAAGCTTTACTTCAGAAGGCTTTGCTTTATATAAAATAGAAGTAATAAGAGTATTTATACATACAGATTTACCAGAACCAGTAGCACCTGCAACGAGTAGGTGAGGCATTTTTGCGATATCGTGTACTATAACATTACCAGCGATATCTTTACCTATACCAAAGGCAAGGCTTGAAGGAAAAGATTTAAACTTTTGACTATCAATAATATCACGCAAGTAAACCATTTCAACTTCGCTATTTGGTATTTCTATACCTACAGCTTGTTTCCCCGGTATAGGAGCTTGTATTCTTATATCTTGTGCAGCAAGGTTTAAAGCTAAGTCATCAGATAAATTTGCAATTTTATTAACTTTAACACCAGTTCCCGGTTTAACTTCATATCTTGTAACACTTGGGCCACGACTAGCTGAAGTTACAGTAGCTTGTACACCAAAACTTAAAAGGGTTTCTTCAAGCTTTAAGGAAGTCGCTCTAATAGAAGCTTGTGCTTGATAGTCAAGATTTGGATTGTTTTCACCTTTTTGCATTATATTCATACTTGGGAAAGAAAATGGCTTATTTACATTTACTTGCTTAATATTTTGTTTCAATGTCATATCTGAATTTACTTTTTTTGGTTCTTCTTCATAATCCATATACTCATCTTCATTTTCACTAGTATCTTCTTCTATAGAGTGTATAGTAAGATTTTCTTTTTTATAGTTTTTAATAGCTAAAAGATGGTTTTCATATTCTTCTTCATCTAAAGCATATGCATCTTCTTCCTCATCGTACTCATCTTCGTCATCGTAATTTTCATTTGAAGAAATTTGAGTTTCTTGGTCAAGTTGTTCCCATTTTTCTAATGTTTTTTCTTTATAACTTAAAGGATTTGCTATTTTTATATCCTCATCATTAGTTTTTTTTGAAGAATCATTCATTACTTCATTATAAAGGTTTGCAAGTAAAAGGTCTTCCGTAGGCATATCTTTCATAGTTTCTTCATATATTTTTGAAGGCTTTTCTACCTTTGAGAAAAAATCGCTATTTAAAGCAATAACACGTTGAGTTGTTTCTTTTTTTGTTTCTTCGATTTTACCTTCTGTAGAGGGAACTCTCATAGTAGTATTTAAGCCTAAGTTTTTATAAAACTTTCTTAAGTCTTTATCTATGTCTTGTTGAGATTTTTCCAAAGCATGCTTTCTTTTTAAAAGCTCAAGTTCCTCTGGATTTGTTGTAACATTGTTTAATTCGGATATAGGTACATCATCTATAGCTACAGTAAAGCTGTTTTCTCTTATGTTTACAGGAGTATTCTCCACATATGAGCTAATAGGCTCTTCTTCAGTTAAAACTTCATTATTTGATTTACGTAAAGTATGAAAGATTTTTGGTGCTTTTTCCTTAGGACTATCTTTCTTAACAATTTTTTTATATTTTTTTTCCATTCGTCTTAAACGTTCAAGTTCTTCTTGCTCACGCTCATAAACTTCCTTTTTATAAGCAATCATTTCACGTTCTATAGTATTAACGGGGTCAGCATCATCATAGTACTCATCATCGTCATATTCCTCATTATCATAGTACTCATCGTCATATTCGTCATCATCTTTATTAAATAAGTTACTGAATATTTTTGAAATATTTATTTTGCTAACACCTTTTTTTATTGATGAGCCAGCTTGCATAGTCAAAGCTAAAAAAGATTTTCTAGTTATTAAAACAATGCACACTAAAAGAATACTTAAATTTATTACGAAGCTTACAACTTTGCCAAAAAGGTTACTTAAAAAATTACCAAATAAAGCACCGATAAATCCACCTGTACCATAGTTTAAATCAGTATATCCTAAGCTGAAAACTTCCGTAGCCTTTATTTCATACATAAAAGTTAAATGGATAAAAGTCATAAGCATAATTAAAAAAACAATTAAAGTTGCAATTATAGTTAAATCAAAATAAACTCTACTTTTTTTAAATATTATAACTGCATAGTAAAAAAGGGCTATAGGTATAAAAAAAGTACCGAAGCCAAATACACCAAAAAAAACACCTCTTAAAAAGGTACTTACATATCCACTACTTGGCACAAGTGCCATAATATACATAAGTATACCTATAACTACAAGAGATATTACAGCAATTTCTATATCAAATTTTTTAAAATATGTATCTTCTTTAATAGAAGATTTATTGTTACTAATTTTTTTATTACTAGTAGTTTTTGAACTTGATCTCTGACCTTGATTACTACTAGGTTTTTTAACTGTTGATTTTCTTTTTGTTGTCATATTCACACCTAAATATTTTAATGATTTTAGTACATACACAACCATTATAACATAAAAAAAATAATATTAGAAGTGGCAATGCCTAAAAACCTACCATTTTCTTTGTTATAGACAAAAAAGCAAGTTCTAGCGTACCTTAAGTATGTATCGAAGCTTAATTTTTAGCCATTACTAGAAATTGTCGTGTTTTGAGCGTCTAAAATTTGTTACACAAATTATGGTGTCACTACATTTTGTAATGATACCATATTATTTATGGCTTTTATTAAAAATAAAAACTGTAAAACTTATTTTAGTAAATTTTTACAGTTTTTGTATTATTTATTTTAATGTTTTTAATTAAAGATTTTTTTATTTTACAACTTTAATTGCTATTTATAGCTTAAATAAGCTATCAAATTTTGACAAAAGGACAAAGTTTCCACGAACTTTTATTTGACCAGTCATAAAAGATTTTTGCATAGATACTTTACCTTTTAGTATATCAAACCAAACTTTAGTATCAGCCATAACTGTAACGTCTGCTGTAGTGTTTTGTCCAGCAACATAACTACAGTCGTTATCTTTTATTCTTAAAGTGCCTTCAAAGTTTTCTTCTCCAGATATTTTTATGAATAAATTCATAGTAACACTATTTGCCAGGTGTCCTTGAAAGTAATGCTCAAGGGATTTTGTCATTTGTTCAGCAGTTTTACTTCTTGCAACTACTGGTGTGTTTTGCATAACATTTAAGTCTTGGTTAAAATAACCATCAGCACGAACTGCATTTACATACCCATCATTTAATTGCTCTTGAGAAAATTGAAGGTTTTGTTGTCTTTGTAGTTCTGGTTCATTGACAAATTTATTTAATGTGGATAAGTCGTTCACGTTATTTTCTGCAACTCTTTGATTTTGAGCATAGCTATTAGCCATATTTTGCATTATTTTATTTGAAATAGGTGGTTCATTTTTTTGTACTAATGGAGTTTCAACAAAGTTTTGAGGTGCATTATTTACTTCTACATTATTTTGTACAGGTTGATTTACATATGTGTTACTTGCAACTGGTTGTTGGGTGTATGGTATAAAGCTTTGTTGATTTTGATTTAAAGTGTTTTTTGGCACAAAAAATCTACGACTTTGTCGTACAAAACGATAGAAGTCTTCTACTTGTTTTTCTAACAACATCTTATATTCATTCACAAGGATAATATTTTGTGCTATATCTTTTGTCAAAGCTGAAGAAATGCTTGGAAAACCTCCAAGTTGTGACACTACTTGATTTAAAGTATCCAAAGAGTATTTATCTCCACCTTGATTCGATAAAGATAAAATATAACAGTTTTTATCTTTTAAAATATTATTACACATAGGTAAGGAAAGATAGTCTAAAAAAAGTTGCATAATGCCACAAGGTGCAAAAAGATTTGTATTAAAAGAAAAAACAACACCATCACTACTTTGAATTTTATTTAAAATATTAACAACATCATTTGTAGGTATGTCATTTTGTAAAAAAGTGATATTGTGTTCATAAAGATTAATGATTTCTACTTGTTCTCCAAGTTCGGTTAAAGTTTCAACTATAACTTGATTTACTAGACCTAATCCAAAATCGTAGTTTGGTAAACTACCATTTATTAGAGAAATTCTCATATATAACCTCCAATTTTACTGACCTTGATTTGCAAATATGATACAAAATACAAAACAACAGGTATCTTTAGATTTTATTTTTTATTATCACTGAGAGCTTTGCTTAAATTTAGTCTATTATACCATAGCAAATAAAATTTAACAATAAATAATTATTAAAGGCAACCTCTAAAAACCCCATTATTTTTAATTTTCTATAAATTTTCAAAATTTCTGCGTCAGCTTCTCCTAGCAGAAACACGCTGTTATGCGTTGTCGAAGCTTTCTTGAACTA
>JBKECM010000051.1:0-8963 GCA_047974615.1 Lachnospirales bacterium | reverse complement strand
GTTCGACTTGTGTTTTAACGAAGTTAAAACACGCAGGTTGCATAAAACTAATGGCAATAAATTGCCAAATTTATGCAACCTCACTATTTTTCTGCCGATTATATCTAGCAATATTTTTTTGAACTGACTTTATCAGCACCCTCAATTATATATTAAATACTTTTTTTCTAAGTCTTCTAAAATTTTAATGTATTTATCTTGTATTTGAAGTTTTTCAGCTTGAATTTCATATTGTGCACACTCAACATTAAACTTTTCAATTCCCTTACTACTTAATTCTTTAAGTGCAAAAGTAAAAACAACGTTATCTTCTTTATCTATATGTCTTGTTAAAAGATTGCAATATCCTATAGCATTAGCAATAACATCAACCTTAGCTTCAACTTCCCCAGACTTAACTTTGACTAAGCTCTCTTCAAGTTGTTGAATATATAACCTTCCTAGATCGTGTTCAACTAACATACCGTTTTTTATTAGCTTTTCTGCAACAAGCCCAAGTTCAACCAACATTTTATCAAAAAGATATTTTTCTTCTTTGCCGTGGTGATGGGAATCAGCATAATTTCTAACGAAATCAATCATTAATGTAAAATCTTCATAGAAAATAGCTCTACCTTCTAAAATATCAATAGATGCTTTACGCATAATTCTTAACATTCTTTTTATATGTTTATGTTCATAAATTAAAATATCTATACCTTTCATACTACCTTCTTTCTATACTATAATTTTTATCATCTATATAAAATCTGAAACTATTAAAATTTGAAACAAAACCTTTTGTCCACGTATTTATAGCATTATGAAAAACAGCTACATCTCCATTTACATTTTCCCAATATTGTTTATGAACGTCAATAGATTTTCTCCATACAATTTTTTCATTATCATTAGTTATAACTTCATTTACTCTATCACAAGGCATACCTGCTAAAAGGTTATCATATATAAGATTAAAAACACCTTGAGGCAAACTATAGTCACTAGTTTTAACGGCATCTTTCACTTTTCTTCCTGTTATTTCACCTTGTTTTTGAAAAATATGATTTATTTCAATTTCATCTAATACATTTTCTTTAAGTAAACCAGTTAAAATAAATGCAATTCTACTTTCAACACTTGCAATTTTACTTTGTAACCAACCATGTATATTACCCTGATCTATTACATCTTCAAGTTCTCCTCTTTCTGCTTTTCCAAAATTTAAAATAGCCTCATCATAAATTTTAGCAGAATTATACCCTTTATTATTAACGTATAAAATTATTTCGTCTAAAATAGTTTCTTCGATTTGTATTTTATTATATAGCCAAAAATGTATATTCCCTAAAAAAGCACTCATAATTTCACCTCATCTTAATATTTTGTAACCTTATTATAACAATAATTAAAATAAAAAAATGTTGCATCTGCAACATAATATTGTCTAATATAAATTATAAATAATATACACTTTAATATTTCAAAATTTTATTTAGCAACGTTGCCAGTTGCAAATTTATTTTTTCACAAATAAAAAACTGTAAAAAGTAATGTTACACATTAATTCTTTACAGTTTAAAAACTTAATTTAATTATAATATAAACAAAATAATAACTTTTATTCTACAAAATCTCCAAATTTTCTAAATCTTTCATATCTATTTTTTAATAAAGTATCTTTGTTGTTTTTAGAAAGGTTTTTAAGTTCAACAAGCTTATTGTATATGTCTTTTTGTAAATCTTCAAAAGAAAAAGGCGACTCAGATATAATTTTCTCTACGATTTCAAGGGCTAACAAATCGCAAGGTGCAAGCTTCATAAGTTTGCCAGCTTCTTCTGAACGTTTAGAATCCTTCCATAAAATAGTAGCAAAACCTTCTGGACTTAAAATGGAATACATTGCCTTTTCAAAAATCCAAACTTCATCAGCCACAGCAAGAGCCAAAGCTCCACCACTACCTCCTTCACCTACGATAATAGAAAGTATAGGTACTTTAAGATTGCTCATCTCAAATAGGTTTCGAGCGATAGCCTCCCCTTGACCCTTTTCTTCAGCAGATACACCAGCAAAAGCACCGGAAGTATTTACAATACAAAGAATAGGACGTGAAAATTTTTCAGCCTGTTTCATAAGACGTAAAGCTTTTCTATAACCTTCAGGAGAAACTTGCCCAAAGTTACGATATAAGCTTTCATCTATATTTTTACCTTTTTGAACACCTACAACAGTAATAGGCATATCAAAAATTTTAGCAACACCGCCTACTAAAGCCTTATCATCAAAACTGTTTCTATCACCTGAAAACTCGTAAAAGTTAGTAGTAATTTTGTTTATGATATCAAGAGTGGTAGGTTTTGCTAAACTTCTAGCACTTGATACAACTTCCATAATATTTTCCATATACTACACCTCTTTATGCATTTCCAGAAGTTCACCTAAAATCTTAGGTATTTCTTCACGCTTTATTATTCTATCTATAAAACCACATTCTTTTAAATATTCAGCACTTTGAAAATCATCAGGTAACTTTTCGTTTAAAGTTTGTTCAATGACACGACGACCTGCAAAGCCAATTAAAGCTTTCTCTTCTGCAAGTATAATATCACCTAAAGAAGCAAAACTAGCTGTAACACCGCCGGTTGTAGGATCTGTTAAAACAGATATATAAAGTTGTCCGCTATCACTATGCATCTTAACTGCAGCCGAAACCTTTGCCATTTGCATAAGTGAAACAATACCTTCTTGCATTCTAGCACCACCAGAGGCACAAAAAATAACAACAGGTTTTTTCATTTGCGTAGCATTCTCGAATAGTCTAGTAAGCTTTTCACCAACAACACTACCCATAGAACCCATAATAAAGTTACTATCCATAGCAGCAAGATAAACTTCTTCACCTTGTATTGTACATTTACCCGTTACAACAGCATCATTTATGCCGATTTTTTTTGCTAACTTGTTAGTTTTTTCGTTATAGTGTGGAAAATCTAAAGGATTAGCCGATTTCATATCTTTATCAAACTCAATAAAAGTACCTTTATCGCAAACTTGAAAAATTCTTTCCCAAGCAGTAAGTCTAAAGTATCCACCACATTTGTTGCAAATCATAAACTCACCAATAAGTTGCTTATGTAAAATGTGATTACATTGTTTGCACTTAACCCATGTTCCGTCAGGAATTTGAGGTAAAAGCTCCTCACTTCTATAATCATCGTTTGCGATGGAAATAGTTACATATTTTTTCTTCTTGAATAAATTCACTTAATCACCATTTCCTTATTCAAATTTATATAGATTTGGTAAAATTTCACGTTCAATAAATTTCGTATCAAAGTCACATTCAAGATATTTTTCATTATCTAAAATTATACTTTGAAAATCAATATTTGTTTTAATACCTTCAACTACACACTCATACAAACAACGTTGCATGCGTGCAATAGCTTCTTCTCGTGTTTTACCCTTAACTATTACTTTAGCTATCATACTATCATAAAAAGGTGGTATAAAATAGTTTTGATAAATGGCAGAGTCTACACGAACATTAGGTCCTGCAGGTGCTAAATAAATATTAATTTTGCCAGCCTGTGCTTGAAAATTGTTATCTGTATCTTCAGCATTTATACGACATTCTATGGCAAACCCGTCAATTTTTATATCTTCTTGCTTAAAGGTTAAAGTTTCGCCAAAAGCAACTCGTAACTGTTCTTGAACTATATCAACACCAGTAATAAGCTCAGTTATAGGGTGTTCTACTTGTATACGAGTATTCATTTCCATAAAATAGATATTTTGACTTTTTGTTTCATATAAAAACTCAATAGTACCGGCATTAACATAGTTAACTGCTTTTCCTGCACGTACAGCTAAATCACATATTTCTTTACGTTTTTCATCACTTAAAACAAAAGCAGGTGCTTCTTCTAAAACCTTTTGGTTACGTCTTTGTAATGAGCAATCTCTCTCATACAAGTGACAAAGATTACCGTGGTTATCTCCGAGTATTTGAACTTCAATATGACGTGCATTTAGAATAACACGCTCAATATAAACGCTATCGTCACCAAAAGCAAGTTTTGCCTCTTGGCGAGCAGAATTATAATTGCTATCTATTTCATCAAAATCATTTACAATTCTAATACCTTTACCGCCACCACCGCTTGAGGCTTTTATTAAAATAGGAAAGCCATATTTTTCACAAAAACTATGAATTTCTTTAACATCATTTACTATGCCATCACTACCTTCAACAACAGGCACTTTAGCTTTTATCATAGTATCACGAGCATTAGCCTTATCGCCCATAAGGTCGATAATATCAGCAGATGGCCCTATAAATTTTATATTACATTCTTCGCATAAACGTGCAAAACTAGCGTTTTCAGATAAAAAACCAAAACCGGGGTGAATAGCTTCAGCCTTAGTAACAATACAAGCAGATAATATGTTTACCATATTCAAGTAACTATCAGCACCCTTTGGATTACCGATACATATTGCTTCATCAGCAAGTTGAGTATGTAAAGCCTCTTTATCAGCAGTAGAATATACTGCAACTGTTTTTATGCCCATTTCACGACAAGCACGAATAATTCTAACAGCGATTTCACCTCTATTAGCAATTAAAATTTTTTTAAACATTTGGACTCCTTATTGTGACAACTAAAAATATTAGAAAAACACATTTCATATTTAAAATATATTTTAATTTTTGAAATGTATTATTTTCTTTTATTTTATAGTATTATCTTTACCACTATATTTTTATCTTAGAACATAAATGTAAAGGTACCTTCAGCAGCAACTTTACCATTAACGTAAGCTTTACCTTCGCCTATACCAGCGTTTTTCTTAAGCTTTACAAGATTCATTTCAAGTGTCAATGTATCTCCGGGAATAACTTTTTTTCTAAACTTTACATTGTCAAGACCGGCAAAAAAAGCTATTTTACCTTTGTTTTCCTCAAGAGATAAGACAGTATAAGCACCAACTTGAGCCAAAGCTTCTAATATTAATACACCTGGCATAACAGGTTCCGTTGGAAAATGTCCTTGAAAAAAAGGTTCATTTATTGTAACATTTTTTATTGCTCTCGCACAAACGCCTTCTTCCAAACCAACAATTCTATCTATTAATAAAAAAGGATATCTATGTGGCAAAACGTCCATTATTTCTTTTATATCTATGCTAACTTCATTCATAAAATACCTCTTATTTTATATACATAATAACTTGAGAATGTTCTACAACTGCTTCATTTTCGATTTCAATTTTATATACTTCGCCGTCACAGTCTGACTTAATTTCATTTAAAACCTTCATTGCTTCAATTATGCAAAGAACATCACCTTTTTTAACTTTATCCCCAACTTTAACAAAATCATCTTTGTCAGGAGCCGGCTTTGAATAATATACGCCAACTATAGGTGACACTATTTTTTTAAGTCCTGATAAATCTTCCTTAGGAACAAAAGTATCTTCTACAGCAACTTCCTCATAAGTTTCTTCTTTAATAGTTTCAACTTGTTGAGTTGCTTTTTTTGAAACTTTACCTTCTTTTTTAAGTTCTAATTCCAAGCCGTCAAAATCTATTTTAAAATCGCTAAAAGCTGATTTTTCTATTTTATCAATAAGTTTTAAAACTTCATTTAAGTTCATTATTTATCCTCCCATTTTTTAAAACATAAAACTGCATTATGTCCACCAAAACCTAATGAGTTTGATAAGGCATATTGAATATTTTTTTTCACAGTAACAGGAGTATAATCTAAATCGCACTCCTCATCTTTAACTTTATAGTTTATAGTAGGAGGAATTGATCCATCTTTTAAAGCAAGTAGGCAAGCTACAGCCTCAAGACCACCTGCAGCACCTAAACCATGACCTAACATAGACTTAGTTGATGATACATTTAACTTATATGCATAGTCTTTAAATAAATCTTTAATTGCTTTTGTTTCTACTTTGTCATTAATAGGTGTAGAAGTACCGTGTGCATTTATATATCCTACATTTTCGCAGTTTATTCCTGCCTCTTTAATAGCATTTTCCATAGCACGTCTTGCACCTTCACCTTCAAGGTCAGGGCTTGTAATATGATATGCATCACAAGTTGAACCGTATCCAACGATTTCTCCAAGAATATTAGCACCACGTGCCTTTGCATATTCAAGTTCTTCTAAAAGTAAAATTCCAGCACCTTCACCTATAACAAACCCTGAACGTTCTTTGTCAAAAGGTACAGATGCACGATTCATTTCATCTGCCTTGCTCATAGCCTTAAGATTTGTAAAGCCTGCAGCACCTGTAGGTGTAATTGAGCTTTCTGAACCACCTGCTAACATAACTTTATGATACCCATGCTTTATACTTCTAAACGCTTCACCTATACTATTTGTACCAGTAGCACAAGCAGTAACAGGAGAATACACAGAACCCTTAGCACCGTATTTTATGGCAACAGAACCACTAACCATATTTACAATAATTTGAGGTATAAATAAAACACTAACTTTGCTTTGACCTTTTTCTTTACAAATCATAGTATTTTTTTCTATAGACTCAAGACCACCTATACCAGTACCGATTATTACACCGAACTCATTTTGGTCTATTTTCTCTATATCTAAACCACTCTGTTCTATAGCTTCACCACTAGCTTCCATAGCGTATTGACAAAACTTTTCAAAACGTTGTTGCTCTTTTCTATCTAAATATTTAGGTACAAAATCTTTAACTTCAGCAGAAAATTTTACGTCAAAACCAGTATTGTCAAAAGCTTTTATATGATCGATACCAGACACACCATTTTGCATATTTTCCCAATATGTATCAACGTTATTTCCAATAGGTGAAACTACACCATAACCAGTAACTACAACTCTTTTCTCCATAAATCCTCCTACATTACCATACCACCACAAACGTTAAGAACTTGCCCTGTAACGTATGTAGCTTCTGCTAAATAATATGCTGCATCAGCAACTTCCTCACCTGTACCAAAACGACCAAGTGGTATATTTTGTAGCATAGTATCTTTGATTTTATCGCTTAATACAGCTGTCATATCCGTTTCTATAAAACCGGGAGCAATAGCATTTGCACGTACACCTCGTTTACCAAGTTCACGAGCTATAGACTTAGTGAAACCTATAATACCTGCTTTACTTGCAGCATAATTACTTTGACCGGCATTACCTATAACACCTACGACAGAAGAAATATTAATAAAACAACCACTTCTTTGTTTTGCATAAATATTTGATAAATATTGAGTAGTTAAAAAAGTACTTTTAAGATTTGTGTCAACTACAGATGAAAATTGTTCTTCGCTCATTCTTAAAATCAAAGTATCATTAGTTATACCTGCATTATTTACTAAAACATCTATTTTCCCGAACTTTTCGATAGCACTATCTATAAGGATTTTGCAGTCATCTAAAACAGTAACATCACCTTTAACAACTAAAACATTAGTAATAGCTTCTAAAGATTTTACAAAGTCTTCATCAATGTTTGAACGGTAATTTACAACAACGTTATAGCCTTCTTTTGCGAACTTTTCAAGGATTTTTCTACCGATACCTTTTGCACCACCTGTAACTACAACAGTTTTCTTATCCATTAGCTTCCATCTCCTCTATATTAAGAATAGTTACATCTTTATTGATTTTTTTAACGAAACCAGATAAAGTTTTACCAACCCCAACTTCAATAAAAGTGTCAACACCTTCATTAATTAAAAATTCAATGCTATCACAAAATTTAACTTCATTTGTTAATTGTTTAACTAAAGTTTCTTTTACATTCGTTTCAATTTTTCCAGTCAAATTAGAAACAACTTTCTTATTAACAGTATTTAATGTAATGTTATCAAACTCTAAAGCAAGCTTACTACTAGCATTATTAAGTAAAGGAGAATGAAAAGCTCCGCTTACATTAAGCTTTATTGCCTTAATCTTATCAGCCTTTAATTTTTCAATAAAAGAATCAATCATATCCATAGAGCCTGAAACAACTATTTGACCTTTAGTATTATTGTTAGCTATGTAAAGTTCTCCTTCTTCAGCCTTAACTCTGGATAATAGCTCGCTATATTCAAGATTAAGCACAGCCGCCATACCATAGTTTCCGTCTAAAAAAGCTTCTTCCATTATTTCACCACGTCTTTTTATAAGTTTTAAACCATCTTCAAAAGAAAAGGCTGCAGCTTCTAAAAACGCGTTATATTCGCCTAAACTTAAACCTAAATAATAATCAGCAAAAGTATTATATTCCTTTTCTAAAACCATACCCATAGCATAGTTTGTTGTGTATAGACAGGGTTGAGCATATCTAGTAGAGTTAAGTTTATCGTTTTCTTCAAAGCACATCTTAGGTACATCAAAACCGCAAACTTCACTAGCTTTTTCGTATATTTCTCTTACATAATCATATTTGTCAAAAAAGGTTTTTCCCATACCTATTTTTTGTGAGCCTTGCCCACCAAACATTATCGCCTTCATATCATTCTCCAAAACTTTTATTTGTTAAGCACTTTTAAGTGTCCATTATATATATCTTCTATTATATCTTTACAGCTTTCTCTTTTGTCTGTCAAACCAGCGATTTGGCCTGCCATAACAGAACCATTTTTAACATCACCTTCTACAACTGCACGTCTTAAAGCACCAGTGCCAACGCTTTCAAGTTTAGATAAATCAGGATTTTCTTCTTTATATAATTCTTTTTCTATCTTTAAAAACTCATTAGCTAAAGCATTTTTAAGTACACGTACAGGGTGACCTGTAATGTTACCAGTAATAACAGTATCTATATCTTTTGCTTTTACGATTTTTTCTTTATAGTTCTCGTGACATACACACTCATCAGCAAGTAAAAATCTAGTACCAACTTGAACGCCTTTTGCGCCTAAACATACCATAGCAGCCATACCGCGACCATCACCAACGCCACCAGCACCTATAACAGGTATGCTTAA
>JBKECM010000004.1:0-4079 GCA_047974615.1 Lachnospirales bacterium | reverse complement strand
TAAAAGACTGAATATTAATAATCATAACTTCAATATTGTTAGAAACTGCAAAATGACGAATATTATTAAGCTTTTTACTATCGTATATAAAATAATTAATTGGCACATTTCCGTATTCTGTTTTGAAATGTTCTTCTGTAATTTTTAAAGACTTATGTACACCCTCTCGAATAGCAACCGATGGCACAACTATTATAAATTTCTTAAATCCATATTTTTTGTTTAGTTCAAAAATAGTCTTAGTATAAACATAGGTTTTACCAGTCCCTGTTTCCATTTCCACGCAAAAGTTGTTGTTTTCAAGGTCTTTTGTTATGTCTTGTCCATTTAACTTTTGGATAGAGTTCATATTTTCTATAAGTTTATCTTCGCTTATACTCATCTTATTCCCAATACCAAAATCGTTGAAAAGCTGTTCTTGTATGTCATCTTATACTAGCGAAAAAGGATTAGACTCGCTTTCTTGACCCTTAAATAAGTCGACAACGGAAGCAACTGCTTTGTCTTGATATTCTTGTTTTTCAAATGTTAGTTTCATATCTCACCCACTTATCTTTTAATTAAATTACAAACCTAATCTTTTTGCAATAATTAAAACCAAAACACCACCTATTACACCTGAAACTATTCCAGTTATTATTGTTACTAGATTGTTGACTAAAAAAAGTAACCACCTTTTCCACCAATTTATTTTTACAGGTTCTTTATTCAGATTATTATTTTGTATATTTTCATTACCAACTTGCATTTGAGAGTTACTAATATCTCCAAAATTATTGGTGTTTATATATTGATTAATAGAATTATTTAAAGAAACTTTATATTTCACATTATAGTACTCATCTTCCAGTAAATTTTTATTAATTAAACGATAATGCAAAACCTCGTTGTTTGCTCTATTAACTTGAATAATTTTTTTGCTCTCTAATTGATTAAATTTTTGTTCATTAAATCTAGTTGTTTTAGGAGTTATTTCATTAAATAATAAGTTTTCACACAAAATTAAAAAATCTGCTATATAATCCTTTTCATCTGAAAATATATCATTCGCTTTATATTCGATTTGACTTTGATAAGCACTTCTCTTAAATAATAATTCGTTTTGTTTAACCAAATCAGATATAAATTTCGTATACTCATTTTTTTGATTATGTGCAAATCCAACCCCTCCACTTTGTTCAATTATCTCACATAATTCCTCGAAAATTTCACTTAATTTTTTATTTTCTTCCAATTTTTCACCTTCTATAAAATTCAAAACTTCATCTTATTCTATATGCCAACTTTAATTGTAGACAAAACTCTCTTAATATTTATAATCTTATTCTAGTTTATTATCAAAAAAAGCATTTAATATATTTTGTGGCGTGTCATAATAAAAACTACTATTATAATCATCAATTTTATCACTAACAAAAGAACTATAAGCCTCAAATATAGCATCAATTACATTAACGCTTTTTTCTTTAACTATGCCTAAAATTAGTCTTTTATATACCTTGCCAATATCCCAATAACTAGGGATTGCATATTTAGCATTTTTTATATTATCAAAGGCGCCAACTAAAATTTCAGCTTTATTTATAAAATTTTCCGCAACTGTTTCTATATTATCGCTATGGTATATATCGGCTAAGTCATAAATTTTTGAAATATTTTCTTTTCCTAATTTTTCTACAACAGTTAAACGTTTATTGTTTGTTTTTCGTGAAATATATTCAATCAAGCTACATGTAAAAAATAAATCATTTTCCTTTTTATCTTCTCTGCCTATCACTAATTAACCTCCTCACAAGAAACAAACTCAAGACATTCAAGTGACTTGTCGGTGCAAAAATTGATTTGATGTGTAGGATATTTAAACTTTGCTAACACCCAAAATTGCTCTCTAGTAATTATTCCATCAATATAATCTGCTATATAATTATAAATTTGGTCATTTGCCATTGCACCAATAACAATGTCATAACTATGTTCAATTCCATTTCTGCAATCTATTATAAAATCTAACCATTCATCTGTCATTTCTTTAAATTCTAAAATATTCAATCTACTATCAAGCCTTACTGTATATATATTTACAGTTTGAACATCATATCTTTTTGCCCAACGCTCGGCTTGTTCACGAATTATTGTACAATAAAAACCTATTCCAAAATCTTTAGTATTTTTACCTATAATTATTTTAGGAGTTTTAATTTCACAATAACCACCATGATATACTGTCATTTTACCCATAACTACCTCCTACATCACCGTTTTTGATCTTCTCAAAATCAAATGCTATGCATTTGCCCGATTTCTTTCGGCTATACAAACCTAAACTTTATCTTATCCCCATGTTCAACACCTAAGATTTCATCAACCTTTACCTTAGCATTTTCTATTTCTTGTACAGTAGAAAAGCTATCTTCTGCGAAAACGATTGTCGCTGGAGTAAACTCTGCCATAGCTTCAACGTTTTCTGCTTTAACGTCTTTTTCTAAGCAGATAATAAGGAGTGCGTCCTCACGAATGATATAACCTTGTTTACCCAAAAAGTCATAAGGTGTAATGCTTTCTGTTAGTTCTAAGCCTAATTTTAATAATACTTCATACACAATGTCAAGGTCTGTTCTGTCGCCTTTTACTGTTTCTACCATAGAATTTAGACGCTTTGTAAATAGGTCAACTTGTGTTTCTGTATCAATTTTTTCAAAAGAAGTATTGTCCCAAATTTTTACATTTGATGTGTCTAGTTTAAATACTTTAAAACCTGTGTCCACCATAGGTTTAGGCGCTTCGTCTAACTTTAATTGTTGCTTATATTGATTTATTTCTTCTTCTATCTTACTACCTGCACGACGGATACGCTCTTTTCCTATTTCACATATATTTTTGTAACCATTTTTATAGGCTTCTGTGTTTTCCTCACAAAGTTCTGGAAGTTGAACAAGGATAAATTTACGATTCCCTCCGTCGATTGCGTTTAAGTCCATAACTGCGTGGGCTGTGGTTGCTGAACCTGAGAAGAAGTCTAGGATAATGTCGTTGGAATCTGTAGCTAATAACAACATTTTTTTAATTAAATTACTCGGTTTTGGTGTATCGAAATAGTTATCACTAAAAATATCTAATATATCTTTTTTACCCTCTTTATTTGTTGCTACATTATCCCAAAAATTAGAAGTTGGCTGTCCTTTACTATCATCTGCGTACATTACTCTTTGAGGAATAGCATCATTATTTACTCCAAAATATACTAATCCTTCTTCTAACAATTTTTTATAACTATTCTCTGGATACGCCCATAGTTTATCATGTTTTTCACCAGATGGTGTTTCTATTGTATATTCATATCCTCCACCAGATAAACCTTTTGAAACAGTGAGTGGAACAGGTCGCCATTTACCTTTTGGAAACATATTTGTTGGCTCTTTATAAGATTTTTCAATATATTCTTTTGATAATGGTTCAAATTTTAATATTGACTTTTCTGTTTTCTGATAGCTTAAAATATATTCACCTTGTATAGCTATATTCTTACTATCATTCGATATTTCTTTTTTTCTTTTCCATGAAATTTGAGCAACAAAATTCTCCTCACCAAAAACCTCATCACAAACTTTTCTTAAATTATGCACTTCATTATCATCAATACTAATAAAAATAACTCCGTCATCTTTAAGTAAATTGTAAGCAAGTCTAAGTCTAGGGTAAATCATATTAAGCCAATCCGTATGAAAACGTCCCATTGTTTCAGGGTTTGACTTAGTAGCTTGACTTGTAATTTCTTTATAGTTTGCTAAACTATCGGTAAAGTTATCGGGATATATAAAGTCTTTACCAGTATTGTAAGGTGGGTCTATGTAAATCATTTTAACTTTATTGTAGTAAGAACTTTGCAAAAGTTTTAAAACCTCAAGGTTATCCCCCTCAATATAAATGTTTTGTGTTTCATCAAAATTCTTGCTTTCTTATACACAAGGTCTAAGAGTACCAAAACTTCTAGTTTGTGCGTTTTTAAGACACTCAGCTTTGCCTTTCCATGTAAACTCGTATCTCTCAAAGTCCTTTTCCTCATACTCCCCACAAAGTTC